>NZ_JAVIJF010000016.1:0-174159 GCF_033977145.1 Mesorhizobium montanum
AGATCGCCAGATGACCGGCTACGTCTACATGACCGCAAGCCAGAAAGGCGGCACGATCTATATCGGCGTCACCAACGACCTTGCTCGTCGGATGCCCGAGCACAAGACCGGCCAAGGCTCCAGCTTCACCAGCCGTTACGACGTGCAGCGTCTCGTCTGGTACGAGGAGTATTTCGACATCACTGAGGCCATCCAGCGTGAGACGTCATTGAAGCGCTGGCTGCGGCAATGGAAGATCGAACTCATCGAGAAGACCAATCCGGAATGGTTCGAGTTGTTTCGCGGGATTGGCTGGTGAGCGTTCTGCAGCGTGGCGGCGCTCAACCGTCACGGCATGGATTCTAGGGTCTGCGCGCGTCGCTCTGCTCCTTGCTCCGCCCTAGAATGACGAAGGATACGCCGGCAGGCAGATGAGAGGCAGCGCCGCGATCAACAATTGGCGCGACAGTTCACGCCGCCAGCAGCGACTTCAGCTTGACCGCTTGCGATCCCAGCGCCTCCGGCGCCGGCGTTGCCCGCTTGGCGATCAGCATTTCCGCCAGTCGGATGTCGCGCGCCACTGCATTGCCGGGGCCGATGCCGCTGGCGGCGACCAGCCTGCCGCCCTCGGCCAGATGGAACAGGATGAAGGCGCCGTCGTCGAGGTCGCGCCGCACCATCGCCCGGCCTTCGTCCGAAAGCCCGGCGATCTGCAAAGTGAGGCCGTACTGATCCGACCAGAACCACGGCACGGCGGCATGCGCCTCATTGGCGCCCAGCATGTTCTTGGCCGCGAGCGCGCCGTGCTCCTGCGCATTGCGCCAGGCTTCGAGCCGCACACGCCGGCCGCCATAGACGGCGAGCGGGAACGAGCAGCAATCGCCGGCGGCGAAGATATCCGGGTCGGCGGTGCGCAGACGCTCGTCGACGGCGACGCCGTTGTCGATTGCGAGCCCCGCTTCGGCGGCAAGCGCCGTCACCGGCACGGCGCCGATGCCGATCACCGCGAGATCGGCGACGACCTTCTGCCCGTCCGCCAGCGTTATGGCGACCTCCGCGCCATCATCGGCAATCGCCGCGATGCCCTGGCCGGTGCGGATCCAAACGCCCTCGGCCTCATGCGCCTTGTGGACGATCTCCGCGATCTCGGCCGGCACGCCGCGCATCAGGATGCGCGGCTGCGCCTCGATGACGGTGACGGTAGCGCCGAGCTTGCGCGCCGAGGCGGCCAGCTCGAGGCCGATGAAACCGCCGCCGATGATGGCGACGCGGTTTCCGGCGCTGAGATGGGCACGGATGGCCAGCGCGTCGTTGAAGGTCCTGAGATAGACGCAGCGTCCACCGAGGCCTGGCATCGGCAGCTTGCGCGGCACGGACCCGATCGCCAGCAGCAGCTTGTGGTAGGGAAGGGAAGAGCCGTCCGATAGGCGCACGGCATGCGCGCCGCGGTCGATCGCAACGGCCCGGACCGAATGGATGTGCCGGATCGAGCGTTCGGCCAATAGCTCGTCGCTTGCGATCGCCTTGATGAGCGGTGCCTCGCTGGTCATCGCCTCCTTCGACAGCGGCGGCCGCTCATAGGGCAGGTGCGGCTCGTCGCCGACCAAGGTCACCGGTCCTTCATAACCGAGATCGCGCAGCGCAAGCGCGGCGCGGCCGCCGCACTCGCCGGCGCCGATGATCACCATTCCTCCCGTCATCGTCGTCACCCGACCTGAATGAGGACTTTGCCGGCATCGACCTTAACCGGATAGGTCTTGAGATTGACGCAGACCGGCGCGCCGCGCGCGTCGCCGGTCTTGTAGTTGAAGCGGCCATTGTGCTTCGGGCACTCGATGATGTCGTCCATCACCAGCCCGTCGGCCAGGTGCACCTTTTCGTGCGAGCACAGGCCGTCGGTGGCGAAATATTCATCGTCCGGGCTGCGATAGATGGCGAAGGTGCGGCCGGCATGGTCGAACCGCATCACGTCCTCTTCGTCGATGTCTCCGGCCGCGCAAGCCTCGACCCAGTCGCTCATCGTGTCCTCCGGCAAAATGTCTTGAGCCTCACTCCGCGGCGGCAGCCATCGGAATGTCGTTATGCAGTTCCTCGCGATAGGGCCGCGCCGTCGGCGGCAGCTCGCGCTTGATGAAATAATCCTCGTTGCGCAGCTGGCGCAGGAAGGCCGGGATCATTTCGCGATAGCCGGCCAGGATCGACGGCGTCGGCGCCGGCAAATCGTGCTTGATCATGTCATGCAGCTTCGGCAGCGCGTGATAGGGCACCATCGGGAACATGTGGTGCTCCACATGGTAGTTCATGTTCCAGTAGATGAAGCGGCTGATCGGGTTCATGTAGACGGTGCGGCTGTTCAGCCGGTGATCGGTGACATTCTCGGCCAGTCCGCCATGCTGCAGCAGTCCGGTCATGACGTGATGCCAGGCACCGTAGAGCCGGGGCAGCCCGACCAGCATCAGCGGCAGGAACGAGCCGGAATAGAGCGCCAGCGCGATCGTCGCGGCGTAGATCGCCGTCCAGACGCGGGCGATACGGATCGCCTTCGGCTGCTCCTGCTCGGGAATGAAAGTCGCTTCCGCGGCGCTGACAATGCCGGCGGCGTTGCGCAGCATGTCGGTCATCGCATGCCAGGCATCGAGGATGCCGAAGAAGTTGAGCACCACGCGCAGCAGGTCCGGCGGCCGCATGACGGCGATTTCGGGATCGCGGCCGACGATGATGGTGTCGGTGTGGTGGCGCGTGTGGCTCCAGCGCCATGTCACGGGATTGCGCATGATCATGAAGCAGGCGATCTGGTAGACGGCGTCGTTCATCCACTGGGTGCGGAAGGCCGTGCCGTGGCCGCATTCGTGCCAGCGGGAATCGGTCGAGGAGCCGTAGAGCGTGCCATAGACGAAGAAGAAGGGGACGCACCACCAGGTGCCCCAGAACCACACGCCGCCGACGCCACTGAGGACCATGGCGCCGAGCCAGATGACGGTATCGCGGATCGCCGGCTGGTCCGAGCGCTGCATCAATTCCTTCATCTGCTTGCGCGGGATTTCGGTGTGGTACCACCCGGCCGCCGCCAGCCCGCTCTCGACAGCGCGTTTTGCGTCGCGGCCGATCAGGCTGTAGTCGCGTGGCGACGCCGCGGAAGACGTCATGGCCGTCATTGAGGTTCCTCCATCAGCATCCGGCGAGCGGCTCGGATAAGTCGAGGCTCGTCCATGGCTGGCTTCCACTCCAACATACCGCCAGCCTATGATAGTCTCAACATCAGAAAGATAGTTTCTATCATTTCCTCTCAGAATGAGATATCTTCTGTCGGACAAGCGATGGGGCATTCATGGCAAAGCGACCGACCATTACCGATCTCGCGCGCGCTTCGGGCGTCAGCGTCGCCACCGTCGACCGGGTGCTGAACCGCCGCCTGCCGGTGCGCCAGGAGACGGCGCGCCGGGTCTACGAGGCCGCCACCGAGATCGGCTACCACGCGGCGGGCCTGATCAAGCAGCGCATGCGCCAGGAATTGCCGGAATACCGGCTCGGCTTCCTGCTGCTCAGGGGCAACGATGTCTTCTATGGCGATTTCGCCAGGGAGCTCGAGCTGGCTGTCGCGCAGTCGCAACGTTTCCGCGGCACCGCGACGATCGACTTCGCCGCTTCGCTGGCGCCCGACGAGATCGCCGCCCAGATGCGCAAGCTGGCGGCCAAATCGCGGGCCATCGCCGTCGTCGGCCCGGATCACCCGACGCTGACGGCGGTCGTGGAGGCGCTGAAAGCGAGGGGGCAGCCGGTCTTCTCGCTGCTGTCCGACTTTGCCGCCGGCATCCGCGAGGGCTATGTCGGTCTCGATAACCGCAAGGTCGGGCGCAGCGCGGCATGGATGATCGCCAAGGCCGCCAGGAAGCCGGGCAAGGTCGCGCTCTTCGTCGGCAGCCACCGCTTTCACGGCCATGAGCTGCGCGAGATCGGTTTCCGCTCTTTCTTTCGCGAGCACGCGCCGGACTTCACCGTGATGGAAACGCTGGTCAACCTCGAGGCCAACGATGTGACGCATGATGCCATGCTCGATCTCCTGGCGCGCCATCGCGACCTTGCCGGCTGCTACGTCGCCGGCGGCGGCATGGAAGGCGCGGTCTCGGCGCTGAGAACGGCGAGCCCGGTTGAGATGCCGGTCGTCATCTGCAACGAGATCAACGCCGTCTCACGCGCCGCGCTCGCCGACAACATCCTCACCATGGTGATCTCGACGCCGCTTGCGGTGCTCTGCCGGGAACTCGTCGGGCTGATGGCACATGCCATCGAAAGCGGCGCCGCCAATGCGCCGGGACAGACCTTCCTGCCCTTCGACATCTATCTGCCGGAGAACATCTAGATCTCCAGCACAGGGATTTTGATCGGTCGGCGCTGTTTGCGTTGGCAGGCGGCATGCCCACCCCGTCGTCATTCTATGGTCTGCGCCGCGTCGCTTCGCTCCTTGCTCCGCCATAGAATGACGAGGTTGGGGCGGCTTCAACCAATCCCCGGCATTTGCGCTGATTTCACGGAAATGAACGGAAAATCTTGCACCAAGACAAACGGCAACCTTTTAAAAATCCCTGCGTCCGGGAACTAACCCCGGAACGGCGGGATCGGTGTGAAAGAATCCATCAGGCTGATGGATTCTTTCACGACGGTTCGCCGCGGTTCGGCCGCGGGATTCGACGATCGGGGTCTTCGTCACGGTGATCGCGATCGAAAAACCGGCGGCCCCGGTCGGAATCACCCTTGACGTTCCCAAATGAAATGGAATAAATATTTCACTAGATAGGCTTTTTGGTTCTTTCGTTCCGGAGCCTCTGTTCGAACGAAGGATGAGGCGTTCCACGGAATGGGTAACGCCGCATGGCCGCAGGGAGAGATTCTCCGGGCAAACCGGAGATTCCGGTTCAATGGGTGCAGCCGGACACCAAGTGGAGGAGAGATAAAATGAAGAAACTTATTTTGGGCGTCGCGCTGTCGGCGCTGATGTGCTCATCCGCCTTCGCCGCCAAGATCGGCGTCTCGATGGCCAAGTTCGACGACAACTTCCTGACCGTGCTGCGCAATGGCATGATCGCGCAGGCCAAGGGCATGAGCGGTGTCGAGCTGCAGGTCGAGGACGCGCAGAACGACGTGGCCAAGCAGCTTGACCAGATCAAGAACTTCGCCGCCTCGGGCGTCGACGCCATCATCGTCAATCCGGTCGACACCTCGGCCACGCAGGCGATGTCGGACGCGGCCGCCGCCGCCAAGATCCCGCTGGTCTATGTCAACCGCCAGCCGGTCAATGTCGATACGCTGCCTGACAACCAGGCTTTCGTCGCTTCGAACGAAGCCGAATCCGGCACGCTCGAGACCAAGGAAGCCTGCCGCCTGTTCAAGGAAGCCGGCAAGAAGGAAGCCAATGTCTATGTGATCATGGGCGAGCTTTCCAACCAGGCCGCGGTGCAGCGCACCAAGGACATCGAGGAAGTGATCGCCACCCCGGACTGCAGCTTCATCAAGATCATCGACAAACAGACCTCGAACTGGGATCGCGACCAGGCACAGAACCTGATGACCAACTGGCTGTCGTCGGGCAAGGCGTTCGACGGCGTCATCGCCAACAACGACGAAAGCGCCATCGGCGCCATCCAGGCGATGAAGGCTGCCAATGTCGACATGAAGTCGGTGATCGTCGGCGGTGTCGACGCCACCCAGGATGCGCTGGCCGCGATGCAGGCGGGCGATCTCGATGTGACGGTGTTCCAGGACGCCGCCGGCCAGGGTGCGGGCGCGCTCGACGCGGCGCTGAAGCTCTCCAAGGGTGAGAAGGTCGAGCACAAGGTCTATGTGCCCTTCCAGCTTGTCACCCCGGCGAACATCGACAAGTTCCTGAAGAAGAACTGAGGCTGCGCCAACGCAGTTCCAGGAAAAGCGTGCCGCGGTTTTCCGTACGGAATTGCGTAAAGACCAAACTGGCGCACCGACGCATCGGACCGGCTGAAATCGGCTGCTGTTGAAGCGGCGCCGCTCTCTTCCTTCTCCCGCCCCACCGGGCGGGAGAATGGGCGCGGTCATTCGGAGGAAGAAGACGTGTCACAGACATCGCATGGCATTGGCGGGCTAAGCTATGACGCCAAGAAGCGCGCCTGGCCTGCAGAGTTCAACGTGTTCCTGGCGCTGGTCATCCTCGTCGCCGCGTTCGAGCTGATCGGCCGCGTCTTCCTCGGCGACAGCTTCCTGTTCAACACCCGCGAGAACGTCAACGCGATCTTCAACCAGCAGCGTCTGGAAATCATCATCCTGCAGGTGTCGATCGTCGGCATCATCGCCATCGGCGTCACCCAGGTCATCATCTGCGGCGGCATCGACCTGTCCTCGGGCTCGATCGTCGGCGCCACCGCCATGATCGCCATGAGCTTCGCACAGGTTGCGACCGTCAACGGCAATCCCAATCCCAAGGCGATGTTCATCGACTATGGCTGGACCGACCTGCCGGTCATCGTGCCGCTGCTGGTCGCGGTCGGCTGCGGCCTGATCGCCGGCCTGATCAATGGTCTGCTGATCGCCTACACCCGAATTCCCCCCTTCATTGCCACGCTCGGCATGATGGTCACCGCCCGCGGCATCGCCAAATGGTGGTCGAAGGGCCAGCCGATCTCGTTCCCGACCGACAGCTTCGCGGCCATCGGCAAGGGCCTGATGCCGGTCGTCATCTTCATCTCTCTGGCGATCCTGTTCCAGCTCATCCTGACCTACACGAAATACGGCAAGCACTGCTACGCCATCGGCTCGAACGAAGACGCCGCTCGCATGTCCGGCATCAAGATCGCCAACCACAAGGTGCTGGTCTATGCCATCGCCGGTATCCTGGCAGCGATCGCCGCCGTGGTGCTGTCCTCCAAGAACCTCACCGCCCAGGCCGGCATGGGCGTTATGTACGAGCTCGACGCCATCGCCATGGCGGTCATCGGCGGCGTTTCGCTGTCGGGCGGCCGGGGCTCGATCATCGGCACCGTGATCGGCTCGCTGATCTTCGGCGTCATCATTTCCGGCTTCACCTTCCTGCGCCTCGACGCCTACTATCAGGAGATGGTCAAGGGCGTGATCATCGTCGGCGCAGTCGTTCTCGATCAATGGCGCCAGCGCCGCCGGGCGATAGGAGCTTGAGCATGTCCGACATCGTTCTGAAGACCGAAAACCTCACCAAGCACTATGGCGGCGTGCACGCCCTGCAGGAGGCGAATTTCGAGCTGCGCAAGGGCGAGCATGTCGCCATCATGGGCGACAACGGCGCCGGCAAGTCGACCTTCGTGCGCCAGATCACCGGCGTCGAGCAGCGCACCGAGGGCAAGATCTGGTTCGACGGCAAGGAAGTGAACTTCGCCGGCCCGATCGAGGCGCGCGAGGCGGGCATCGAGACCGTGTTCCAGAACCTCGCTCTGGCCGACGATCTCGACGTGCCGTCGAACCTGTTCCTCGGCCGCGAGAAGGTGCTGTTCAACCTCGGCCCGTTCTCGATCCTCGACCGCAAGTATATGCGCAAGGCGACCGAGGCGGCGCTGGTCCGCACCGCGGTGAAGATCCCGAACCTTTCGAGCACCATCCGCCACATGTCGGGCGGCCAGCGCCAGTGCGTGGCCATAGCCAGGACCGCGACCTTCGCCTCCAAGCTGATCATCATGGACGAGCCGACGGCGGCGCTCGGCGTGCAGGAGACGGCGCAGGTCGAAAACATCATCCGCACGCTGAAGGAAAACGGCGAGCCGCTGATCCTGGTCAGCCACAACATGCGCCAGGTGTTCGATCTGGTCGACCGCATCGTCGTCTTCCGCCGCGGCAAGATCGTTGCCAATCTGCGCAAGCAAGACACCGACGGCAACGACATCGTCGCCTACATCACCGGCGCCAAGACCGGGCAGGCGGAACTTCAGGCCGCCTGACGGGCGCCACGACGGACAAATCGATCATCCGCGCCGACAGGCGCGGACACGCCTGTAAAACCCACCCTCGAAGGACATTCCATGACACTCCGCTTCGCTCTCCTCGGCGCCGGCCGCATCGGCAAGGTGCATGCCCGCGCCGTTGGTTCCAACCCGCAGGCCAAGCTGGTCGCCGTTGCCGATGCCTTCGAGAGAGCGGCGACGGACCTGGCCTCCGCCTATGGCGCCGAAGTGCGCGACATCGCGGCAATAGAGAAGGCCAAGGATATCGACGCCGTCATCATCTGCACGCCGACCGATACCCATGCCGATCTGATCGAGCGCTTCGCCAAGGCCGGCAAGGCGATCTTCTGCGAGAAGCCGATCGATCTCTCGGTCAAGCGCGTGGAAAAGTGCCTGGCCGTGGTCGAGAAGACCAAGGCAACGCTGATGGTCGGCTTCA
The DNA here is from genome assembly GCF_033977145.1 of Mesorhizobium montanum. Lineage (NCBI taxonomy): Bacteria > Pseudomonadati > Pseudomonadota > Alphaproteobacteria > Hyphomicrobiales > Phyllobacteriaceae > Mesorhizobium > Mesorhizobium montanum. Next base: position 8,353 of record NZ_JAVIJF010000016.1, read on the forward strand.
ACCGCCGCTTCGACCCGCATTTCGCCGCCGTGCGCAAGGCGATCGACGACGGCGCCATCGGCACGGTCGAGATGGTCACCATCACGTCGCGCGATCCCGGCGCCCCGCCGCTCGATTACATCGCCCGCTCCGGCGGCATTTTCCGCGACATGACCATCCACGATTTCGACATGGCGCGCTTCCTGCTCGGCGAGGAGCCGGTTGCCGTCAGCGCGCATGCCTCGGTTCTGGTCGACAAGAAGATCGGCGAAGCCGGCGATTTCGACTCGGTCAGCGTTATCCTCGAAACCGCGTCCGGCAAGCAGGCCGTCATCTCCAATTCGCGCCGCGCCACCTATGGCTATGACCAGCGCATCGAGGTGCATGGCTCCAAGGGCATGGTCGCGGCCGAGAACCAGCGGCCGGTGTCGATCGAGCTCGCCAACGACAAGGGCTACACCCGCCCGCCGCTGCACGACTTCTTCATGACCCGCTACATCGACGCCTACGCCAACGAGATTGCGTCCTTCATCACCGCGACGACATCCGGCAAGAAGGCGGCGCCAAGCGGCAAGGACGGGCTGATCGCGCTGAAGCTGGCCGATGCGGCACTGAAGTCGGCGGCGACAGGCAAGACCGTTCGGGTCGATTGACTCGAAGAGGCAGGTATTTCGATGGCGGTCGGATTGTCTGTCTCCAACGCTTGGCGATTAGCCGGAAGGCCTATCACGTCGTCATCCACGAGCGGAGCAAGAAGCGGAGCGACGCGGCGCAGACCCCAGGATCCATTCCGTTACATCGGAGTGGTGCCAACGGTGCAGAATCCTGCTCCGCCGCTTTCTTCGGCCGGGGGCACGGCATGGATCCTAGGGTCTTCGCGACGGAGCTTCGCTCCTGCTTCGCCCCAGGATGACGACGTTGAGGATGCTTGGACAACGTTGGGGCAAGGCACCGGGAAACCGGTCGGAACCTCAATGAATATCGGAAAACCATTGGTAATCAAAAACACAGGAGAGAGCGATGAGCGGATCAGCCGGTCGCAATTCACAAACGCGCGCCATCGTCACCGGCGGCGCGCAGGGCATCGGCTTCGCGGTTGCCGAGGCCTTGGCGGATGAGGGCTGCCGCGCGCTGGCGCTGATCGGCCGCTCGCAGGAGAAGGGCGACAAGGCTGTTGCCCATTTCAAGACATCAGGCGTCGACGCGATCTTCATCAGCGCCGATGTCTCGAAGGTGGCCGACTGCAAGCGTGCAGTCGCCACCGCGCTCTCGCATTTCAGCAGCGTCAACGCGCTGGTCAACGCCGCCGCGACGTCGGCGCGCGGCTCGCTGGTCGAGACCAGCGAAGAGCTTTTCGATACGATCTTCGACACCAATGTGCGCGGCCCGTTTTTCCTGATGCAGGGCGTGGTGGCGCATCTGCTGGACAAAAAGGCACCGGGCTCGATCGTCAACGTGCTGTCGATGTCGGCGCATGCAGGCCAGTCCTTCCTGACGCCCTATTCGACCAGCAAGGGCGCGCTGATGACGCTGACCAAGAATGTCGCCAACGCCTATCGCTTCAACCGCATCCGCTGCAACGCCGTGCTGCCCGGTTGGATGGACACCGAAGGCGAGGACATCGTGCAGAAGAAATGGCACGATGCGCCCGATGATTGGCTGGCGAAGGCCGAGGCGGCGCAGCCGATGGGCCAGTTGGTAAAGCCGGACCAGCTCGCGCGGCTGATCAGCTATATGCTGAGCCAGCAGGCCGGCGTCATGACGGGTTCGCTGGTGGATTACGACCAGAACATAGCCGGCGTCATCGGGGAGTAGTGACAATCGCCTTCGCTTCCACTATATGAGCCGCATGATCAACCTGACCGCCACGTATTGGTACTTTAGGAGCTCGCTGGCGGCGGGAGGATTGCGCTCGATCTGAAGATTGCAGCAAAACAGTCCGACAAGCCGCCAGACCTGGCGGCTTTTTCGTTTCAGCCGGCAGGTCTCCTAACCAGGAGCAGAAAGCCGTGTTGACCACCACAGACGACCTTCGGGTCAGGGAACTCAAGGTACTGACCACGCCGGAAGAGGTGATGCGCGAGATACCGCGCTCGCTCACGGCGACGCGCACCGTTGCCGCTTCGCGCAACGCCATCCATTCCATCCTGTCGGGGGCCGACGATCGACTGGTGGTCATCGTCGGTCCTTGTTCCATCCATGATCCGGTCGCCGCCGTGGACTACGCCAGCCGTCTGGCGGCGCTGCGTGAGGCCCTGGCCGACCGGCTCGAGATCGTCATGCGCGTCTATTTTGAGAAGCCGCGCACCACGGTCGGCTGGAAGGGCCTCATCAACGATCCCGATCTCGACGGCAGCTTCAACATCGACAAAGGGTTGCGCATGGCGCGCAACGTGCTGTCGGCCGTCAACAATCTCGGCCTGCCGGCGGCGACCGAATTCCTCGACATGACGACGCCGCAATACATTGCCGACCTCGTCGCCTGGGGTGCCATCGGCGCCCGCACCACCGAAAGCCAGATCCATCGCGAGCTGGCGTCGGGCCTCTCCTGCCCGGTCGGCTTCAAGAACGGCACCGACGGCAATCTCAGGATCGCCGGCGAAGCGGTGAAGTCTGCCGCCCAGCCGCATCATTTCATGGCGGTGACCAAGGGTGGACGCAGCGCGATCGCCGAGACCACCGGCAATGAGGATTGCCACGTCATCCTGCGCGGCGGCATCACGCCGAACTATGATGCCGCAAGCGTCGACGCGGCTGCTGCCGAGCTCGGCCGCATCGGCGTCGCGCCTCGGCTGATGATCGATGTCAGCCACGCCAACAGCGCCAAGAAGCCGGAGAACCAGCCGAAGGTCGCCGCCGATGTGGCCGGCCAGGTCGCGGCGGGTGACGAGCGCATCATCGGCGTCATGATCGAGAGCAATCTCGTCGCCGGCCGTCAGGACGTCGTGCCCGGCAAGCCGCTCACCTACGGCCAGAGCATCACCGACGGCTGCATCGACTGGGCGACCACCGAGACGGTGCTGCACGGCCTCGCCGGCGCCGTCGAATGGCGCCGATCGGTGAAGCGCGAAATGCTTGCCAGCCGTCAGGGCGCGGCCTGAGCGGAGTGTCGTCGAGAGGGCGGCGGTTATGCCGCCCTCAATCCCTCCCACGCGGTGAATATCGATACCGCGAACAGCAGCAGCCCTGCCATGCGTCCTGCCAGAACGGTTGCGCCGGGATTGGCAACCAGCAGCCCCCGGCTGCGCCCGGCGGTGACAGCAAGCCCGCCATAGATCCCCGCCTGCGTGGCGACCGTCAGCAATCCCATGATTGTCGCCTGCATCCAGATCGGACCGTAAGCCGGCTTCAGGAATTGCGGATAGACGGCAAGGATGAAGAGATAGGCCTTAGGATTGATCAGGCAGGTGACCATGCCTTGCCGAAAGGCCTTCCAGGCTGAGCGGCTGCCGGCGGGTCCGTCATCGCCGACGGTGATGGAACTGCGCATCAGCGAAATACCGATATAGGCCATATAGGCGGCGCCGGCGACCAGCAGCGGCGTGAACAGGACCGGCACGAAATGCATGAGCAGCCCGACGCCGATCGCGCCGTTCAGCGTGTGCACGGCGCCGCCGAGCATGATGCCGGCGGTCGCAGCCAGGCCCCTGTTGCTGCCGCCGGTCAGCGCATTGGCCAAAACGAACAGCATATCCATGCCCGGAACAGCGATGATGCCGAACAAAAGCACGAAGAACAGCCAGAGGTTTTCACTATAGCTCATGTCAGTTGCCTGTCGCCTCACCCGCGAGTGTCCAAAGGAATCTGTTGATTTTCAAGCGTGTAGGCGGCCCTATAGGCCACCCCAACTGACGAGGGTGTGTCAGTTGCGTTTCGGCTGAGTGAGGAAATGCGCAAGGCCTCGCGCCTGTTCGAGATCATCCAGATCCTGCGTCTGGCCCGAAAACCGGTGACGGCGGCGACGATCGCCGAGCGGCTGGAGGTGACGGTGCGCTCGGTCTATCGCGACATCGCCGCCCTGCAGGCCATGCGCGTGCCGATCGAGGGCGGACGCGGCATCGGCTACATCCTGCGCCCCGGCTTCGACCTGCCGCCGCTGATGTTCTCCATCGAAGAGATGGAGGCGATCGTGCTGTCGCTGGCGCTGCTCGAGCGCACCGGTGACGACGAGCTCAAGCAGGCTGCCAAACGCGTCGGCGCCAAGATCGCCCGCGCGGTGCCGCCGCCCTTGCGGCAAACGCTCAACGCCAATGCGCTGCACGCCTGGGGATTTGCAGCACCTTCCGCTTCCGCCGTCGACCTCGCGCTGGTCCGCCGCGCCATCCGCGACGAGGAGAAACTGGCCCTATCCTATCGCGACGAGGCGGGACGGGCGACCGAACGCATCATCCGCCCAGTCGCGCTGATCTATTATGCCGAGGCCGCCAACATCGTCGCCTGGTGCGAACTGCGTCAGGCCATTCGCAACTTCCGCAGCGACCGCACCGAGGATTGTCGGCCAGCGGGCTTGTGGTTCAAGGGCGACGGCGACCGGCTGCGGCAGGTATGGGTCGACGGCTGGGAGATCAATGCTTCCGCAGCCGGCAGCTGACGCGTGCGGGCTTTCGACAGGCCAGGTGTTCCACGCTGATCGGACTGCTGGCGCTGCCCGGCTGTGCCGCCGCGACTTCAGGGCACGATGCCGCGACAGGCCCAGGCGACGCTGACGAACGATCGCGGACCATGGGGCCGGCCGGCCTGATAGGCATCGCGGACGGCGGCCTCGACGCGCTCCCGCTCGGCCGCATCCAGCGTGGTCATATATTTGCCGAGCGGGCCTTCGCCGGCACCGATCGGCGCCCAGAAGTCGTCGAAATCCGCGTAATCCATGCGGATCATCAGTTCGGCCTCGGTAACGTCGACGAGACCCTGCTCCACAAAGGTCCGCTTCATCTCGCCCGGCTGCATCATCGGCTGGAAACAATAGCGGCTGCGCATCTGCCGCCCGCTCTCGCTGAGCGCCGCCACCGTGTCGATCATCATGCGCATGCCGGGCATGCCGCCGTAATGGTCCCAGACCACGGCAGCGGCCACGCCGCCCGGCCGCACCACGCGGCGCATCTCGGCCACCGCCTTGCCGGCTTCCGGCACGAAGTGGAGCACCAGCAACGCCAGCGCGCGGTCGAACGCATCGTCCGCGAATGGCAGCGCCGTGGCGTCGGCCTGGCTGATGGTGACGCGCGGATCGGTGTTGCGCTCTCTCGCCGCCTCGACGAAGACGGGCGAAAAGTCGATGGCCTGGATCTCGGCGAGATCGGCGGATTTTGCCAGCTCGAAGGTCAGGCTGCCGGTGCCGCAGCCGACATCGAGGATTTTCTCGCCGGTGGCCAGCCCCGCGAAATCGATGAATTTGGGTGCAAGTCTCCGGCTCCAGCGCCCCATGAGCTGCTCATAGCCGGACGCTGCATGCACGGTGAAGATAGATGTCATCGGATGTTCCCCACTTGTGAGCTCAAGCTAGACCGCCACGGATTTGATGCCAAGGCGCAGAGCAATCAAAGTCGTCGGGCAAGGATAGCGCGGCCTGTGGTGGCGCTAATGTGGGCGACTTCACGGCCGCCACGGTCGCGAACACTCCAGCTTTGGTGGTGGGTTTCTGCGAACGGATGTCTTCACGCCGACGACGTCGAGAGCGTATCGAATATCCCCTTCGCCTCGGCCACGAGCGTATGCATCAGTTGCCCCGCAGGAAGCTCCCTGTTCAACGCGGCCGCCTGTCCATACAGATGAAACGCAAAGTCTTCCTTGGCATGACCGGCGTCGCCGAGCGGGCTGCTCAGCGCATACATTTGCGGAAAATCCGGAAGAGGTGTCCGGCTCCCCTCCATCTCCAGGGCATAGCGCGTGCGTTTCGCCCGCGCGGCACGGCCCGAGAAGGCATCGGTGACCATCGTGTCCATATCCGTCGCGGAGCGGATCAGGGCGCGGCGCGGGCCGTCTGTCCCGGCTTCGTCGCAGGACAGAAAGCCGGTGCCGATCTGCACGCCGCTGGCGCCAAGTGCGAAAGCGGCCGCTATGCCTCGGCCGTCGGCAATGCCGCCCGCGGCAATGACAGGGAGCTTGACGGCATCGACGACCTGGGGGACCAGTGCCATCGTTCCTACGCCGTCACCCGGATCGGTCGGAACATGTGAGCCGCGGTGGCCTCCCGCTTCCCATCCCTGGGCTATGATCGCGTCGGCCCCACTTTCGGCGAGCTTGCGCGCCTCGGCGACGTTTGTCGCGGTGCTGATGATTGCGATCCCGGCCTGCTTCAACCTAGCGACCTTAGCCGCGTCCGGCATGCCGAAATGGAAGCTGACGACCGGCGGCCGGATCTCGAGCACCAGATTAAGCTTTTCGTCGTCGAAACCCGGCCCGATCGGTGGAAGCCTCGTCGGCGGCTCGCCGAGCGAAAGCTCCCCGTAGTAGGGCCGCAGCCTTTCGATGGCCCGTGTCAGCACTGCGTTGCTGGTACTGGGTTGTGGAAAAACAAAGAAATTGAGGTTGAACGGATGGTTGGTCCAGGCGCGCAACTGGCGTGCGACGTTGCGCAGGCCATCCGGCAGCATCGAAGCACATCCGAGCGATCCCAGCCCACCGGCGTTGCTCACCGCTGCGGCGAGTTCCGGTGTTGCCGAGCCGGCCATCGGAGCCTGGATGATGGGATGCTCGACCTTCAGCAGATCGCATAAACGACGGTTCGGCCACATGAGCGTCTTGCCTCTGTCGAGGAAGGAACATACGCCCGCCCAGCATAGGCCTATGTCAGGGCCTGGTCATCGCAATTGTGCAGGCACGCTGCCCACGCTCTCCCGCTCCACCAGCGGACATTCGAGCTTGGTGATGGGATAGCGGCCGCGGCCGGGCGTTGGCGGCGTTTCGAGCTGTTCGATCGCCCATTGGCCCATCGCCAGATGCGGCAGGATTGAGGTCGTCAGCGGCGGGAACAGATGGCGGGCGATTTCCTCGTCGTCATAGCCGACCACGGAAATGTCCTGCGGGATGTGCAGGCCCGCTTCCTTCAGCGCTTCGTAGCAGCCGATCGCCGTGCGGTCGTTCTGGCAGAAGATGGCGGTGGGTCGCTCCCTCAGTCCAAGCAGCTTGACCGTCGCGGCGTAGCCCGCGCTGGCCGACCAGTCGCCCTCGACAACCAGTTCAGGGTCGAACGGGACATCGGCCGTGGCCAAAGCGCGGCGGTAGCCCTTGAGCCGATCCTGCGCCGCCTGCATCCACGGCTCGCCGGTGATGGTGGCGATGCGGCGATGGCCATGGCTGATAAGATGCCTTGTCGCGCTCTGGCCGCCGGCGATCTCGGAGGGAACCACGGCCGGGAAGGCATAATCGGCGGTGTAGCAATTGAGCAGGATGACCGGCATCTCGAGGCTGTAGAGGAAATCGGGCGCGGCGATCTCGCGGGTGAAGATGGTCATGTAGATCAGCGCCGAGATGCCGCGCCTCGTGAGAGCCGAAATAGCGCGCGGCTCCATCACAGCGTCGCCCATCGTCTGCGCCACCAGAAGCACGTTGCCGGCGTTCCATGAAGCCTGCCGCGCGCCCTCGATGGCGACCACCGCCTCGGGGCTGGTGGCAAGCTGGTCGACCGCGAAGCCGATGACGCCATCAAGGCCTTCGAAGGGCGTCACCGGCGGCCGGAGCGCTGAAAAGACCGGTGGCGAATAGCCCAGCGCCCGAGCCGCCTCGATCACCCGGTCGCGCGTCTGCTGCGACAGCCTGATGCCGGGCGAATCGTTGAGCACGAACGACACCGTCGCCTGCGAGCAGCCGGCGGCTCTCGCAATGTCGGTCATCGTGACACGTCCCTTGGGCTTGGCGGCCGGCTTGCGTCGCCTGGAAGCCTCGGGAGGGTCGCGCAGTTCCGTCGGTTCGCTCATGATCGGTTCCCAAACCCAGCCGGCTCTAAAGCAAAGGCCGGCGGCAACGGCAAGATGGTCGAGGTCGGCGCCCTTAACGAAAACGCACCGTGCTAATAGATATTATCACGTGCGGCATACAAATTGCCAGCCGCGACGCATCGCGACGAAACCGATCAGACAAGGTCAGTAGTGCTGACATTCCTGTGTTTTCCGCGGGGCGGCAAGCCTTGCCGCCTCACTCTCCTCACTCCCGGCGCGTCTTGCGAACAGCGTCTCCTCCGCTTCGAAAGCGCGCGCCTTGGCTTCATAACTAATACTATTTACTAATAGCCGCAGGCGTTCTAGTGTCAACTCGTCGTAACCATCCGGACTCCGGATCGGCGCCGGCAGGTGCGAAGGATGCTCGCTCGATATCCCGACGCCAGCGCCGGAGTGGGCTTGCATCCCATCTCACGAAAATGTCAGACAAATCGGACTATTTACGAACGCCACATCTGTGTCTAGTGTCTCGACCGCGGCCGGATATCGGCACCGTTCTTAAGTCGGCGGACTTTCGCCGCACCCTTGAGGAGGAGGGTTATCCGGGCCGCGGTTGAGACGTCAGCGACGAGTTCTACAAGGGAGGTTGAACTATGAAATCCATGATCCGTAATGCATCCGTCGCCACGGCGGCCTTGCTCATCGGCCTGTCGGTAAGCGCCAGCGTGCGCGCCGACGACAAGCCGACGCTGGCCTTCGTCGTCAACGGCGCGTCAGACTTCTGGAAGGCGGCGGAAGCCGGCGTCAAGAAGGCGCAGGGCGAATTGCCCGACTACAATCTCGAGCTCAAATATCCGGAACAGTCCTCGGTCGCCATCCAGCAGCGGCTGATGGACGACCTGGTGACGGCAGGCGTCAAGGGCATCATGGTCTCGGCCGTCGATCCCAAGACCTCGACCGACGGGCTGAACAAGATCGCGTCGGAAACGGCGCTGTTCACCACCGACTCGGATGCGCCGCAGACCAAGCGCGTCGCCTATATCGGCTCGTCCAACGTGGATGCCGGCAAGCAGGCGGCCGAGATCGCCAAAAAGGCGATGCCGAACGGCGGCAAGTGCCTCGGCTTCGTCGGCCTGCTCGGCGCCGACAACGCCAAGGAACGCATCCAGGGCATGAAGGACGGGCTCGCCGGCAGCAAGATCGAGCTGGTCGACGTGCGTGGCGACGACATCGACCAGGCGCGTGCCAAGAAGAATGTCGAGGACGCGCTGGTCGCCAGCCCCGACATCACCTGCATGGTCGGCTTCTACTCCTACAACACGCCGCGCATCTATGAAGCGCTGCGCGATGCCGGCAAGCTCGGCCAGATCACCGTCGTCGGCTTCGACGACGATCCGATCACGCTGGGCGGCGTCAAGGAAGGCACCGTCGCCGCGACCGTGGTGCAGCAGCCGTTCGAATGGGCCTATCAGGGCATGAAGCTGATGGCTTCCTACCTCAAGGGCGACAAGTCCGGCATTCCGGAGAAGGGCCTGATCATCATCCCGACCAAGATCATCGGTAAGGATGACGTCGACGCCTACGCCGCAAACCTCAAGGCGATGTCCGGCAACTGACCGGACGAGCAATCGCGCCGGCTCAGGGTTCGCCTTGAGCCGGCGTTCGTATTGACGGACCTGCCAAGGCCCGTCAGTCTGTGGCCCACCGGCTGCTGCCCCGTGCGGTAAACTATGGCGTGATGACCTCTACCGACACCACTCAACCAATCACCGCTCCGTTCCTGAGCCTGGAAGGCGTGCGCAAGACCTATCCGGGTGTTGTGGCGCTGGACAGGTTTTCGATGGAGGTCAGGCCGGGAGAGGTCATCGGCCTGGTCGGCGAAAACGGCGCTGGCAAGTCGACGCTGATGAAGATCCTCGGCGGCGTGACGCGGCCGGACAGCGGCAGCATCACCGTCGACGGCGTCGCCCATGACGGACTGACAGTGGAAGCCAGCATCGGCTCCGGCATCGCCTTCGTGCACCAGGAACTCAATCTGTTCGATAACCTCGACGTCGCCGCCAACATCTTCTTCGGCCGCGAGCCGCTGCGCGCCTGGCCGCTGAAGCTGGTCGACCGCGCCAAGCTGCGCGAAATGGTGGCGCCGCTCTTGAAGCGCGTCGGCGCCAATTTCTCGGCCGATACGCCGGTCGCATCTCTGTCGCTCGCCCAGCAGCAGATGGTCGAGATCGCCAAGGCGCTGTCGATCAAGGCGCGGCTGGTTATCCTCGACGAGCCGACCTCCAGTCTGCCGATCGCCGAGACCGAAAAGCTGCTCGACGTCATCAAGGGGCTGAAGGCGCAAGGCATCAGCGTCATCTTCATCTCGCACCGGCTGCATGAGATCGAGCGCGTCGCCGACCGCGTCGTGGTGCTGCGCGACGGCACGCTGGCCGGCACGCTGGCGAGGGCCCAGATCAATCACGACGAGATGGTCAGGCTGATGATCGGCCGCATGCTGAAGGAGCGCGAGAAGGCGGGCGAAGCCACGCGGGCTCCGGGCAGCGTAGCCCTGTCCGCCGATGCCATCCGCACCAGCACCTACCCGGATCGGCCGGTCAGCTTGGAGCTGAGGCGGGCGGAGATCCTCGGCCTCGCAGGCCTTGTCGGTTCCGGCCGCACCGAGCTCGCACGCGTGCTGTTCGGTATCGACGAGCGATTGGCCGGCAGCGTCACGCTCGACGGCAAGCCGCTCGATGTCGGCTCCGCCGCCGATGCGGTGGCGAACGGCATCTTTCTCGTGCCGGAAGACCGCAAGCTGACCGGCATCCTGCTCGATCTCTCGATCGCGCAGAACATTTCGCTGCCCAATCTGCCGGCGCACGCCAGGCGTTCGCTGGTCTCGGCCAACGCCGAGCTTGCCACTGCTGAAAAGCAGAAGAAGAACCTCGGCATCAAGGCGCCGTCGGTCCTGACCCGCACCGGCACGCTGTCGGGCGGCAACCAGCAGAAAGTGGTTCTGGCCAAATGGCTGGCGATGAACCCGAAGGTGATGATCCTGGACGAGCCGACCCGCGGCATCGACATCGGCGCCAAGGCCGAAATCTACGGGCTGATGCGGGCGCTGGCCGATGCCGGCGTCGCGGTGCTGATGATCTCCAGCGACATGGAAGAGGTGATCGGCGTCTCGGACCGCATCGCGGTCATGCATGAGGGGCAGATCTCCGGCATTCTCGACAAAGACGATTTCAGTCAGGAGAACGTGCTCTTGCTGGCGGTCGGCAAGAAGCCGAAATTGCTGCAAGCGGCGGGAGGAGCGCAATGAGCAAGAAAGATCTCGGCCTGCTGATTCTGATCCTGGTGGTCGGCGCGGTGGTGACGGCCATCAACCCGCGCTTCCTGCTGCCGATCAACCTGGCCAACACCTCCAACCTGATTGGCCTGTTCGGCATTCTTTCCATCGGCCAGGCCTTCGTCATCATCACCGGCGGCATCGAGCTCTCGGTCGGCTCGCTGGTCGCGCTGCTCGGCACGTTGTTCATCGACTTCATCGCCGTGCGCGAGGTGGGCTGGCCATTGGCCTTCATGCTGATCATCGTGCTCGGCGCGATCATCGGCTTCGTGCATGGCTGGCTCATCACGCGGCTGAAATTGCAGCCCTTCGTGGTGACGCTCTGCGGTCTGCTCATCTATCGCGGCGTGGCGCGCTTCTACACCGCCGACGGCACGGCGGGCTTCGCCTTCGGTCAGAATTTTCCGGACCTTGAATTCCTGACGGCCGGCCGTTCCTACGGCGTGCCGAACAGCTTCATCGCGCTCATCGTCATCGCCGTCGTCACGTGGGTGGTGCTGCACCGCTCGGTGTTCGGCCGCTACCTCTATGCGATCGGCAAGAACGAGGAAGCGGCGAAATACTCGGGCATCCGCACCGGCCGGGTGATCATCGCAGCCTATGTCATCTGCGGCGTGCTGACGGCGCTGTCGGCGATCTATTTCGCCATGTATACGCGCTCGATCTCGCCGGCGAGCCACGGCCAGTTCTACGAGCTCTATGCCATCGCCGCGGCGGTGCTGGGCGGCTTCTCGCTGCGCGGCGGCGAAGGCTCGCTGGTCGGCGTCATCCTCGGCACGGTGCTGCTGCAGGAACTGCAGAACCTGGTCAACCTGCTCGGCATCCCGTCCTCGCTCAACTTCGCGGTGATGGGCGGCGTGATCCTGATCGGCGTGCTGGTCGACCAGCAATGGGGTGTCTTCCGTGCCCGCCGCCGCATGATGGAAGCGACGCGCCGCAACGTTGCCGGCGCGCCTGCGGAGTAGCTCTGCATCCCCCTTCTCCCCTTGTGGGAGAAGGTGGCCGCGAAGCGGCCGGATGAGGGGTGCTGGACGAAGTGAGGCGGGGCCAATTTCAAGCCTGTCGCCAAGCTGGAGCACCCTCATCCGTCTCGGCGCTTCGCGCCGATCCACCTTCTCCCACAAGTGGGAGAAGGGGAAGGCTCTAGATCATGTCCGACAAATCCGAAAACGCCATCGCCTTGCGCAGCACCTCGGCAAAGCGTTCGCCGGCGATTTCCTTGTCGCCGCCGTTGTCGATCGAGGTGACATCCGGCCCCGTCAGCTTGACGCTCGTGCTGCGCGCCAGCCGGGCAAGCACTTCGCCGCGCGATTCACGGCCGCGCGCCGCCAGCCGTTCGGCGAGGATCTCAGGCGCCGCGGTGATCTCGACCACCGCCAGATTGGCGTAGCGTTCACGCAGCGCCGGGATGACTGCGCGCGACACATTGGCGACCGCCACATGACCGTTCGCCACGGCCCAGTCGACATCGGCCGGCAAGCCGTAGCGCAGGCCGTGCGCGTCCCAGCAAAGCGAGAAGGCGCCGTCGGCCTCCGCTTCGGCAAAGGCGGCATCGGCCAGCGTATCGTGGTCCTCGCTCGCCGCGTCGCTCGGCCTGGTGATGACTCGGCGCACGAATTCCAGCCGCGTCTCGCCGGCAAAGCGCGCCTTGGCATAGCCGATCACCGTATCCTTGCCGGCGCCGCTCGGGCCGACGACCGCGACGAAGACGCCGTTGCGGATCGGCAGGCTCTCGGCCAGCTCGCGCTCGATGAGGGCCGAGACCATCATGCGACCCGGCTGCCCTGACGCCACACGGTGCGCACGACCGGCACATGGTCGTCGACGCGCACGCGCACCAGGTCGGCGCGCCGGCCGGGCTCGATGACGCCGCGATCGGCGAGGCCGATCGCCTCGGCCGGGTTCTTCGTCACCATCGCGACAGCCTGGGGCAGGGTGATGCCCTCGACGACATCGCCGAGGAAGAAGGCCGACTGGATCAGGCTGAAGGGAATGTAGTCGGACGACAGGATGTCGAGCAGGCCGTCGGCGGCAAGCGTGCGGGCCGATACATTGCCGGAATGCGATGCGCCGCGCATGACGTTCGGCGCGCCCATCAGCACGCCGAGGCCTGCCGCCTTGGAGGCCTTGGCCGCCTCTTCGGTGGTCGGGAACTCGGCGACGCGCACACCCTGTTCGATCGCTTCCTCGACATGGCCGGTGGTGGCGTCGTCATGGCTCGCCAGCACGATGCCGCGCTCATGGCAGGCGGCCGAGATGAAGACGCGGTTCGGGCCGGAATTGCGGTCCGATTCGCCCATCCGCTTTTCGCAGAATTTCTGGAAGTCGCGATCCGTCAGCTTCAGCTTGCGCTGGTAGTAGTAGGCATAGGTCTCGAGGTTGACGAACTGGCGCTGTCCAGGCGCATGATCCATCAGCGAGGCGAGCTTCACCCGGTCGTCGGTTTCGAAATTGGCGAAGGCCTTGAGGCAGTCCGGCGCCGAGACTTCACAGCGCAGGTGGATGAAATGATCTGCGCGCAGGCGGTCTTCGCGCACGCTGTCCTCGATCGCGTCGGCGAGCTTGCGGATGTCGTCGGAAGTCAGGTCGGCATCTTCGTCCATGCCGACCCGCAATGCGTCGAGAACCGTGGTGATGCCGGCGGTCGCGATCTGAGCGTCATGGGCAAGCACGGCGGCGATCGGATTCCAGCGCACCTTGGGACGCGGCGCATAATGGCCTTCGAGATGATCGGTGTGAAGCTCGACCAGACCCGGGATGATATAATCGCCGCCCATATCCTCGCCGGTGCGGGCAGCACCCGGCTCAATGGCGGCAATCAGGCCATCGCGCAACAGCAGCGAACCCTCGACGATTTCGTCGGGCAGCACGATGCAGGCATTGGTGAGAACGGTTTCGGCGGTCATCTCGGCGGTCCTATCTCGAGCGGTCGGCGATCTATCAGGCGGTCTTACGGGCCGGGCCGCGGCCAAGCGCATGGTGGGAAAGCACCATGAACGGGGCACCGGGCTCGTTTTCGACAAACAATGTCAGCGCATCGACCGCCACCGGCCGCCGCAGCACATCGGCGAACAGGCTGTCGATCGCTGCACGAAGACGTGGGCTTTCCTGTGGCCCGACGCGCCCCGAAAGCGTCATGTGGAAGCGGAATGTGTCGAAGACGTAAGGATAGCCCCATTGGCAGAGGTTACGGAACTCGTCCGGTCTCAGCGCGTCCGGGCTGCGCCGCTCGATCTCGGCCTCGGTCAAGGGCGCGCGGAACCGGTCGAAGGCACGCACCACCTCACCGGCGAAGCTGTTGAGCGGCGCAAACTGCGTTTCCGGCACCAGCGCGAAGAAGTCGTCGATCTGGCCGATGACGAGGCGTGGAATGACGACCGGCGGCGTCGCCTCGGCAAAAGTGTCGAGCGCGGCGCGCAGCGAAGCTTCCGTCTCGCTCGGCGCCAGCCGGAACGGCGCCTTCAGCGTCGCATGGAACCCGTAACGCCTGGCCGAGGCGGTGTGAAAGGCGACTTCCGCGGCCGACAAATCACCCACCGCCTCGACCGGCCGTGTCGCCGCGCCAAACGGGTCGCGGCCCAGCCAGTTGGCGGCAATGCGCGCCAGTGGCTCGTCCTGCCTCGGGGTGAAGTAGATGGCGTAGCGCATGGGCGTTCCTCATCAAGCGCGCTGCGCCCGAAGGATTATGCGACGCGCTTCAAGTCCTGGTTTTTGGCAAGTCCCAAAAACGCTCAGGCGCTTCGGCAACGTGCATCAGACCCGCTGCCATAGGTGATTTCCATGACGGATTGACGAAGCTTTCATGGGTTTTCGAAGGCAGGTCCAGTCTCAAGGTCGTTAGCCGACGATTTTTCCGGGACTGGACCAACGGCTTGGCCGTGCTGCCCGATCAGGCCTTCATCAGCCACTCGTGCTCGGCCGCGTTGTGGAATTTCCACGTCCGCTTCGGTCCGGCCATGACATTGAGGTAATAGAGATCGTAGCCGTGGCAGGCGGCGCAGGGATGATAGCCCTTCGGCACCAGCACGACGTCGCCGTCCTCGATGGCCATCGCTTCGTCCAGCTCGCGCACGCCGTTGCGGTCGGCGTCGGTGTAGACGCGCTGGAAGGCAAAGCCCTGCGGCGGGTTGAGCCGGTGGTAATAAGTCTCCTCGAGATAGGACTCCGCCGGCAGATTGTCCTGGTCGTGCTTGTGCGGCGGATAGCTCGATGTGTGGCCGCCGGGGGTGATCACCTCGACCACCAGCAGCGAGTCGGCCGGCTTTCCCTCGGGCAGGATGTTGGTGACGTAGCGCGTGTTGGTGCCCTTGCCGCGCACCTCCTGGCCGAGATCGTCAGGCCGGATGACGCGGACGGGCAGGCCGCCGCCGAGGCCCGGCGCGGAGCAGACGGCGAGCTCCAGTTCGGTGTCGGCGGTCACCGACCAGTCGGCGCCTTGCGGCACATAGACCGACCATGGCTTGCCCTCGAAGGGCGACATGCGCCCGCCGAGCAGGCCAAGTTCCTTGCCGCCGGCCGAGGCCTTGCCCTTGCCGGTGACAAACACCAGGCAGACCTCGCGGTCGCCGGTCTTGCCGGAGGCCGTCTCGCCAGGCTTGAGCCGATGCAGATCGAAGCCGACATAGGTCCAGCCGGCGCTTTGCGGCGTGACGTGAGCGACATGGCCGTGGCCCTTGTCGGCCTTGACGAGCAGTTTCGACATTTTTGTCTCCCTGGTTACCCGACACTTCGATTCTCAGGCTTTTTGCAACCATTCCAGTCGATGGACTTGTCGCGAAACCTCGGAGATTGGCCGGATCTCTCTCAACGTCGTCATCCTAGGGCGAAGCAGGAGCGAAGCTCCGTCGCGGAGACCCTAGGATGACGAAGCGAGGGGCGTTCCGGCCAACCGTATGCGATCCGCCATGCACGCAGTATCCGATCCCCAAAACCTCTGCTCCGTGCATTCCAGTCATTCCTTCGGCTCGGCCGGGGGCTTCGCTCCCTCGGCCGGCTTGTAGAGGTAGAAGAACTGCCACACCGCATAGCCGGCGAAGCCGAGCGCAATGACGCCCCAGAACGGCGTGCCGGAGGCGAACTCTATCACCGACCAGACCAGGCAAACCGCGACGACGGCGATGCGGCGCCACAGCGGCCGGAAGAAGGGGTGCTCATAGTCTTTCATCGCGCCAATCCAGGATTTGTCCAAAGCGCATCAGATAAACCGACCGCCGTGGCGAATCCACCGTTCAGGTATTAGGGAAGCCTTGCGTCTCAACCGTGTAGCCGGCGGCCGTCATCACCCGCATCAGCTCCTTGTGGCCGACCTGCGCCATTTTCAGCGGCGGGTTCTTCTTCGGATCCTGCTCGGCCTCGACCACGAACCAGCCTTCATAGCCGTGATCGGCGAAGCGCTGGACGATGGCGCCGAAATCGAGCGAGCCGTCGCCCGGCACGGTGAAGGCGCCGAGCGCCACGGCGTCGAGGAAGGACTGCTTGGCGCGGTCGAGACCATCGATCACGCCCATGCGCACGTCCTTCACATGGACATGGTTGATGCGCTTGTGATGATTGTCGATGGCGCGCAGCACGTCGCCTCCGGCAAAGGCGAGATGACCGGCGTCGAGCAGCAGCGGAATACCCTCGCCGGAATGGCGCATGAAGGCGTCTAGTTCCGGCTCAGTCTCGACCACCGCCGCCATGTGATGGTGGTAGGAGAGCGGCATGCCCTGCTCGGCGCACCATTCGCCGAACTCGGTGACACGGCGGCCATAGGCCTTCATCTCGTCACCGGTGAGTTTCGGCTTGGTGGCTAGAGGCTTCGAGCGATCGCCCTGGATGGAGCGGCCGACCTCGCCATAGACGATGCAGGGCGCGTTGACGGCCTTGAACAGGTCGATCATCGGCTGGATGCGGTCCTTGTTCCTGGACATATCCTCGTTGACCAGCGTGCCGGAGAACCAGCCGCCGCAAAGCGTGACGTCGGCCTCTTTCAGGATCGGCAGCATCACCTTCGGATCGTTGGGGAAGCGGCGGCCCATCTCCATGCCGGTGAAGCCGGCCGAGCGCGACTGCGCCAAGCACTCCTCCAGCGACACGTCATCGCTCAATTCCACGAGATCGTCGTTCCACCATGCGATGGGGGACATGCCCAGTTTGGCTTTCAAGTCGTCACTCCAATGTGTCGGTTCGTTGCGAGGCCGACGCAGCTCAGCCCTGCCGGCCGCCCACGGCTTCCTCATATTTCTTGCGCGCGGCATTCACCTGTGGCCGCGACGAGACTTCCGGCACGGCGACGTCCCACCAATGGCCGCCTGCCTCGGTCGACACCAGCGGATCGGTGTCGATGACCAGCACGGTGGTCTTGTCGTTGTTTTTGGCCTTGGCCAGCGTCGTCTCCAGCTCGGCGATCGACGCCACCTTCTCGGCAATGGCGCCGAGGCTGGCCGCATGGGCGGCGAAGTCGACGTCGGGCATCACCTCGTGACGGGCGTCCTTCAAGAGATTGTTGAAGTTGGCGCCGCCGGTCGCCATCTGCAGCCGGTTGATGCAGCCATATCCGCGATTGTCGAGCAGCACGATGGTGAGCTTGAGGCCAAGCATCACCGAGGTCGCGATCTCGGAATTGAGCATCAGATAGGAGCCGTCGCCGACCATGACGACGACCTCCTGGTCGGGCTTCGCCATCTTGACGCCGAGCCCGCCGGCGATCTCGTAGCCCATGGTCGAGAAGCCGTATTCGGCGTGGTAGGAGCCGGGCTCGCCTGCCTGCCAGAGCTTATGCAACTCGCCCGGCAGTCCGCCCGCGGCATGCAGAAGAGTGACGCCCGAGCCCATGGCGCGCTGCACGGCGCCGATCACCTGCGCATCGGAAGGATAGGCGGCATTGGTCGATGCCGTCACCTTGGCGGCCGCGGCCCGCCACTCCTCCTTGCCCTTCAGCGCATTGTCGGTCCAGGCGGCCGGCGCCTTCCAGCCCTTCAGCGCTTCGGACAGTTCCGCCAAGCCTTCGGCCGCGTCGGCGACCAGCGGCCGCGCCCAATGCTTGCCGGCATCGAAACCTTGCGTGTTCAGCCCGATGATGGTGCGGCCGGCATTCTTGAACAGCGCCCAGGAGCCGGTGGTGAAATCCTGCAGTCTCGTCCCGACGGCCAGCACGACATCGGCCTCTTCCGCCAGCCGGTTGGCGGCCGAAGTGCCGGTGACGCCGACCGCCGCCATGTTGAGCGGATGGTCATCGGGCAAGGAGGATTTGCCGCCCTGCGTTTCGCAGACCGGAATGCCGGCGCCCTGCGCCAGCTTGGCGAGCTCGTCCGAGGCCTGCGAATAGAGAACGCCGCCGCCGGCGATCACCAGCGGCTTCCTGGCGCCCTTCAACGCTGCAATGGCGGCGGCCAACTCTTGGCGATCCGGACGCAGCCGGCGCGGCGTCCAGACACGCTCGGCGAACAGGTTTTCGGGATAATCATAGGCTTCGGCCTGCACGTCCTGGCAGAGCGACAGCGTCACCGGGCCGCATTCGGCCGGATCGGTCAGCACCTGCATGGCGCGGTTCAGCGCCGGGATGATCTGCTCCGGCCGCGTGATGCGGTCGAAATAGCGCGATACCGGGCGGAAGCAGTCGTTGACGCTTGCCGTGCCGTCGGAGAAATCCTCGGCCTGCTGCAGCACCGGGTCCGGCAGGCGGTTGGCGAAGACATCGCCCGGCAAAAACAGGACGGGCAACCGGTTTACATGCGCGAGCGCGGCGGCCGTCACCATGTTCAGCGCGCCTGGACCGATCGAGGTGGTGGCGGCCATGAAGCGGCGGCGGAAATTCGCCTTGCCATAGGCGATCGCCGCATGCGCCATCGCCTGCTCGTTATGGGCACGGAAGGTCGGCAACTCGTCGCGCACCTGGTAGAGCGCTTCGCCGACGCCGGCGACATTGCCGTGGCCGAAGATCGCCCAGACCCCGCCGAAGATCGGCATTTTCTCGCCATCGATCTCGGTCATTTGCCGGCTGAGAAAGTGGGTCAGCGCCTGCGCCATGGTCAGGCGAACGGTCTTGGTCATTGTCGTCTCCTCCGGCTTTCCTTATGCCGCTTTGCGGCCGCGCGCGGCAAGCCATGCCTCGGTCAGCTGCTCGAAGCGCGCGGCCATGTCGGCGATAGCCTCATCATCCGACATCCTGCCGGCCAGCCATTTTTCGGCCGCGTTGATGAAGATGGTGCGACCGACGGCAAATCCTTTGACGATGGGCGCATTGCTGGTTGCGGCAAAGGCAGCGACCAGCTCGTCCTGCGGTGCCTCGAGCCCGAGCAGCACGACGCCGCGGCACCATGGATCGTTCCTGACGATCACTTGTTCGATCTTCGCCCAGGCATTGGCCGAAGCCTGCGGCTCGAGCTTCCACCAGTCGGGCTTGATGCCAAGCGCATAGAGCTCCTCCAGCGCGCGCGGAATGGTGGTGTCGTCGAGCTTGCCGTGCTTGCCGGCAATGATCTCGACCAGCAGTTCGCGGCCAACTTTCCGCGCGGCCTCGAACAGCGCGCGCAGCTTCTGCTGTTGTTCCGCCTTCAGCGCCTCCGGGTCGTCCGGGTGGTAGAAGCACAGGCATTTGATGCAATGGTCGACCGGCCATTCAGTGAGCTGCGAGCCGATATCCTGCGAGAATTCGAAGCGCAGCGGCCGCGATCCGGGCAGCTCGACCGGACGACCGAGCCAGGCGAACGGATGGCGGGCGAATTCGAACATCGCGTCGCGGCCGTATTTCTCGTCGACCAGCATGCCGTAGCCGTCGCGGCCGGCCGCGACTTTTGCCGCGGCCTTGACGGTCAGCACCTTGAAGTCGGGAATGCGCGCCACGTCGGCGCCGACTTTTGCCGCGACATCCTCCAGCTGGACGCGATGGTCGCAGGCTAAAGCCATCAGCGAAGGAATGTCGCGCCGGCGCGTCGTCGCCCAATGGATGTGGTTGATCGCCTCGTCCTTGCGCAGCGCCAGATGCCTGCTGCCGTGCTTGAGGAAGAACTGCAGCTCCTCGAAGGTCGGATATTCCGGTGCGCAGAGCAGGCGCGACACGGCAAAAGCGCCGCAGGCATTGGCCCAGGTGGCGGCGGTGGCAAAGCTTTCGCCGCCGAGCCAGCCGCGCAGGAAACCCGACATGAAAGCATCGCCGGCGCCCAGCACATTGTAGACCTCGATCGGAAAACCCTTGCCGACGATGCCGTCCTCCAGGTCGTCGCTGATCGGCCCGTCATAGACGATGCAACCCATGGCACCGCGCTTCAGGACGATGGTGGCCGACGACAGCGCGCGGATCGTCTTCAGCGCGCTCAGGCAATCGTCGGCGCCCGACGCGATCATGATCTCTTCCTCGGTGCCGACGATGAGATCGCAATCGGGCAGCACCGTCTTCAGCTGCGCCGAGACGCGGTCGGATTTTACATACCGCTCGAAACCCTCGGCATGGCCGGCAAGGCCCCAGAGGTTCGGGCGATAGTCGATGTCGAACACTACCTTGCCGCCCTTGGCCTTCATGAGGCGGATCGCCTTGCGCTGCGCGGCATCGGAGTTGGGTCGCGAGAAATGCGTGCCGGTGACGACGACGGAGCGCGCCGAGGCGATGAATGCATCGTCGATATCCCCTCCGGCCAGCGCCATGTCGGCGCAGTCGGAACGGTAGAAAATCATCGGCGAGACGCCCTCGCTCTCGACCGAAAGCAGAACCAGCGCGGTCAGCCGCTCCGTGTCGGTTTTCAAACCGTCGACCGAGACGCCCTCGCGTCGCAGCTGTTCGCGGATGAAGCGTCCCATCTGCTCGTCGCCGACGCGGGTGAGCAGCGCCGAGCGCAGCCCGAGCCTTGCCGTGCCGACGGAAATATTGGCCGGACAGCCGCCGACCGACTTGGCGAAGGAGGTGATGTCCTCCAGCCGCGAGCCTATCTGCTGGCCATAGAGGTCGACCGAGGCGCGGCCGATGGTTATGACGTCGAGCGGCGGGTATTTCCCTTCCACGGCTTCGCCCATTCGAACCTCCCATCGGCCTTGTTGTGCAGAGCAGCGTCGTTTTGGACAGCACGCGCAAGCGACGACGTGGTGCCGTCAATATGAAATATTAATTCCAATCTACGGTCAATATGGAATGAGCGTTCCCAAGGCGAAAAGCGCTCGACGGCGAGGCTCAGCCCTTGCGCCGGCGCCCGGCCTCGCGGCGCTTCTCGCCGACGGCGACAGTCAGCGCCATGGCCAGCGCCATGGTTGCCGAGATCGAGCGGAAGCCGCCGAAATCGGCCTCGGCGACCTCGAACCAGACCTTGGCGAATTGCGCCAGCGGCGAAAACGATGAGTCGGTGATGGCCACGATCGGCACGCCCTGTTCCGCGATCGAGCGCGTCTCCTCGATGGTCGCAGGCGCATAGGGCGAGAAGCTGATGGCGATGACGGCGTCGCGCGGCGTGGCGAAGCCGATCATCTCGGCGTTCAGGCCGGCGGCCGATTCCACCAGCTGGTTGCGGATCTTGAGCTTGCCCAGCGCATAGGCGATGTAGGACGCGACCGGATAGGAGCGGCGCTTGGCCAGCACATAGATGGTCTCGGCTTTCGCCAGCAGGGTGACCGCCTCCTCGAAATGCGCATCGTTGAGCGAACGCGAAATGTCGCTGAGCGAGGTGCTGGCGGCAGCGACGAAGCCGTCGAAGATCGCCCGGTGACCGGCGCCTTCCTCGGCCTTGGCGCGCAGCGCCGCCAGCCGCTCGTCATAGGAGGAATTGCGCTCGCGCAGCCGCTCGCGGAAAACCTGCTGCAGGCTGGTGAAGCCGTCGAAGCCGAGCTGCTGGGCAAAACGGATCAGCGTCGAGGGTTGGACGCCGGCCGAAGCGGCAATGCTTGCCGCCGTGCCGAAAGCGATGTCGTCGGGATTGTCAAGCGCGTAAGCCGCGATCTGCGCGATACGCTTGGGCAGGCTCGCGCGCCTGTCCAGGATCGTCGCGCGCAGCGTTTCGAAATCGCGAGGCACCCGTTCGTCCATCGTCGCTCCGACCACGGCCATGAAATCTGTCCCTCTCCTGCCTCATCATAGCGAGTTCGCGCAAGAACACCATAAAAAATGATTTGGATGTTCCATTCTTTGCTGAAATGGACTAATTCATCCATATCAATTTCTTCCCCGGAGCGATTCCGCTTCCACGGAACCGCTCCATCTGTTTGTTGACGCAATTCCGGACGGAAAACCGCTTGACACTTTTCCTGGAATTGCTCGGTCGCGGAGACAAATCGACATGGTCGGAGTGGGCCTCATCGGCACGGGCTTCATGGGCAAGTGCCACGCCATTGCCTGGAACGCGGTCGGTACCGTCTTTCCCGATGTCGAAAAACCGAGGCTGGTGCATCTGGGCGAGGTGAATGACGAGCTTGCCCGGCACAAGGCCGGCGAGTTCGGCTTCGCCAAAGGGTCCGGCGACTGGCGCGCCGTGGTCAACGATCCGGACGTCGACATCGTCTCGCTGACCACGCCCAACCAGTTCCACCCGGAAATGGCGATCGCCATTCTGGAAGCCGGCAAGCATCTGTGGTGCGAGAAGCCGATGGCGCCGAGCTTTGCCGAGGCCGAGGCGATGGCGAAGGCGGCGAAGACATCCGGCAAGGTCGCCGTGCTCGGCTACAACTACATCCAGAACCCCGCCATCCGCCATATCGGCGCGCTGCTCGAGGAAAAGATCATCGGCGACGTCAACCTCGTGCGCATCGAGATGGACGAGGATTTCATGGCCGACCCGGAAGCGCTGTTCTTCTGGAAGCATGAGGCGGCTTCCGGCTACGGCGCGCTCGACGATTTCGCTGTACATCCGCTGTCGCTGATCAAGGCGCTGTTCGGCCGCGTCGTCCGCGTCATGTGCGACATGGCAAAACCCTATGCCGACCGCAAGGTCGCTTCCGGCGGCCGCCGCGCGGTCGAGACCTACGATATCGCCAGCGTGCTCATGCACCTCGAAAACGGCGTCGCCGGCACGCTCTTGGTCAACCGCTCGGCCTGGGGCCGCAAGGGCCGCATCGCCATCCAGATTTTCGGCTCGAAGGGCTCGATCCTCTACGACCAGGAGCGGATGAACGAATTCCAGCTCTACCTCACCGCCGACCGGCCGACCGAGCAGGGCTACCGCACCGTCCTGGTGGCGCCGCACCACAAGCCTTACGATTCCTTCCTGCCGGCGCCCGGCCATGGCCTCGGCTTCAACGACCTCAAGATGATCGAATGCCGCGAACTGTTGATGCGCATCGCCGGCAAGCCGGCCCGGATCATCGACTTCGATGAAGGACTGGAGATCGAGCGCACCGTGCATGCGATGGCGCGCTCGTTCCAGGAGCAGCGCTGGGTGGATGTGAGATAGTCCAGCCGGATGCCCAAACCGGCGCAACGACAGGCGCCGGTGGCGGCAGCGGTCTGCGGGATGCCGAAGCTGGTGCGCGCAACTCGACATTCGCTTTCAAACCTGCGGATTGCGTGCGGCGTGAGCCCCGGGGCGGACCGTCTTCAGGCGGTCGTATTGGCCCATTTCAAGCCAGGTTGATGGCGACGTTGCGCAGCAACGCCACGGATTTGCGCATGCCTTCCATGGGCGAAAGCATCATGTCCTCGTGCTCGATCGAGAGCACGTCGTCGTAACCGACCTGCTTCAGCGCGGTGCAGAACTGCCGCCACCAGGTCTCACCGTGGCCGTAGCCCAGCGTGATGTAATTCCAGGCCCGGTCGGCATAGTGGTTTGGCGGACGCGCATCGAGCATGCCGTCGATGGCCGCCGGTATCGGCTCGATGCGCGTGTCCTTGGCGTGCACATAGTAGATGGCCGAGCCAAGCTTGCGTATGGCGGCGATGGGATCTGCGCCCATCCAGATCGGGTGGCTGGGGTCATAGTTCGCGCCAACGGTTTCGCCGACGTCATCGCGAAGCCTAAACAGTGTCTGCACGTTGTAGACTGCCTGATGGCCATGCAGTTCCAGACACAATTTGCCTATGCCGAGATTGTTCGCGAACTTAACGAGATCGCGCCAGTAGGGGATAATGCGGTCGTCCCACTGGTAGCGCTGGATGTCGGCGCATTCGGGCGGCCAGTCGGTGATGATCCAGTTGGGGTTGGCATCGCCTGGGCCGCCGGGCAACCCGGACATCATCACCACGCGATCGATGCCCATCAGGCTCGCCAGCCGGATCGTGTCCTGCGTAACCTGATGGTGCTTCTTGCCCTGCGGTCCCGGATGCAGCGGATTGCCCGAGCAGTTGAGCGCCGCGATCGTCAGCCCGTGGTCGCGGACCTTGGCGACGAAGTCAGCCCGGGTCGCCGCACTGTCCAGCATGGCCGCGAGATCGATATGCGGCGCGGACGACCAGTTGCCGCAGGCGAACTCCAGCGTCTCCAGGCCGAGCTCGGCCGACGCGCGCAGCATCTCGTCAAACGACAGATTGCCCAGGCTGTCGGTGATCATGCCAATCTTCATTTCGGGGCTCCCGGTTCATTTCAGACCATCCGCTCAGAGCCTTACAGGCTCGAACCTGCCGGACCTGGCGGAGGCAAGCGCTGCCTCGCAAAGGATCATCGCCTTGCGGCCATCGCTCGCCGTGACGGCGGGCTTCCTCCCCGTCTCCACGCAGGAAATGAAGTGATCGACCTCGGCTGCATAGGATTCCGCATAGCGCTCGACGAAAAAATAGTAGGGCTTGTCACGCGATATGCCCTTGCCCCCATACATCTCCACCGAGGTCGGCAGCCGGTTGCCGGCCTGCAGCATGCCGTCGGCGCCATGGACCTCGATGCGCTGGTCGTAGCCATAGGCGGCCCTGACGCTGTTGTTTATGTGGCATTGCCGGCCGGAGGCCGTTCGCAGGATGAACATCGCGGTGTCGTAGTCGCCGAGCTTCCTGTACTGCGGCGCTACCAGCGAGGATCCGGTCGCGAAGAGTTCGACCGGCTCCTCGTCGAGCAGGTTCCGCGCCATGTCGAAATCGTGGATAGTCATCTCGCGAAAGACGCCGCCGCCTCCCGCCAGCGCTTCCTCGGTTTCGGGTTCGGGGTCGCGGCTGGTGATGATGACCTGCTCGACGGCCCCGATCTCGCCGCCGTCAAGGCGCTCCTTCAGCGCCCGGAAGCTCGGATCGAAGCGGCGGTTGAAGCCGATCTGGAACGGCACGCCCGCTTTCTCGACCGCGGCCAGGCACTCGTCTGTGCGCTTGAGATCGAGATCGATCGGCTTCTCGCAGAAGATTGCCTTGCCTTTCGCCGCCGCGGCCATGGCGAGCTCGGCATGCGTGCGCGTCGCCGATGCGATGAACACCATCTTCACCGACGGATCGTTCATCACGGACCAGGTGTCGGCGATCTCGGCACCGGTCGCGGCCGCGACCTTGGCCGCGGCCTCCTGATTGGGATCGACGATGTAGCGCAGCCGCACCTTCGAGTGACGCGCGAGGTTGCCGGCATGCACCCTTCCGATCAGTCCCACCCCGAACAGACAAACATCCATCATGCGTTCAACTTTCCTGTGCGGCCGTCCGGAACGGCCAGTTCAACATGCCAGGCCCGCGGTCACTTGACGGCGCCCATCGTCAGGCCGCGAACCAGGTGCCGCTGCACCAGCAGCGCGAAGAAGACGATCGGCAGCGCGCCGATGACGCCGGCGGCCGCCATCGAGGCCCAGTCGGTATCGATGCGCCCGATGAGCGTGGCGGTGCCGCGCGGCATGGTCATCGCCCGCGGCGTCGCGGTCAGCGCCAGCGCGAAGAGGAATTCGTTGAAGGTGACCAGCACCGCGAAGATGGCGGTGGCCGCCAGCCCCGGCGCGGCCAGCGGCAGCGTGATGCGGCGGAACGCGCCGAAGCGGGAATCGCCGTCGACCATGGCCGCCTCCTCGAGATCGACGGGGATCTCGCGGAAGAAGCTCTCCATCATCCAGACGCAGAAGGTGACGTTGAAGGCTGTGTAGGTGGCGATCAGTCCAAGCCAGCTGTCCAATAGGCCGAGGCGGAGCATCAGCAGATAGACGGGGATCAGGATGACGACCGGCGGGATGATGCGCAGTGTCAGCAGGAACAGGCCGACCTTGCGCTCCGCGGCGAAAGGCAGGCGGAATCGGGCGATCGCATAGGCGCCCATCGCGCCGACGACCAGCGCGATGGTGACGGAGAAGAAAGTCACCACCAGCGAGTTCGTCAGGTAGGAGCCAAACTGCTTTTCGGTGAACAGCCTGACATAGTTGTCGAGCGTCGGCACATGCGGGTAGAGCGTGCCTTCCTGCGTGATCTCGCGGTTGGACTTGAGCGAGGTCGAGACCAGCCAGTAGATCGGCAAGAGCACGACCGCCAGCACCAGGATCGTCGTCAGGATGCGGGCGAGACGAGTGCTCATGACGCGTCGATCCTGCGCAGCAGCCTGATGGCGCTGAAGGCGAGCGCGAGCACGACGAGGCCGATCGTCACGAACAGCGCCGCCGCATATCCGGTCTGCTGGAACTTGAACGCGGTGTCGTAGCCGTAGATCGAGATCAGCCTCGTCGCTTCGCCCGGCCCGCCACGGGTCAGCACGAAGACCTGGTCGAAGGTGCCGAAGGCATCGATGGTCCTGAGAACGATCGCCACCGCCAGCACCGGCCGCATCATGGGGAAGGTGAGGTCGGCGAAGACGCGCCACGCGCCGGCGCCGTCGACGCGCGCGGCCTCGAACGGCTCGTGCGGCAGCGATTGCAGCCCGGCGAGCAGGATCAGGAACATCAGCGGCGTCCATTCCCAGACATCGAGCACGACAAGGCCGATGAAGGCGTTGAGCGGGTTGCCGAGGATTTGCACCCCGCCGCCGCCCATGGCTTGCGAGAGCGCCGTCAGCATGCCGGCGTCGCTGGCGTAGATCAGGCGGAAAACGATGGCGACAACGACCGGCGTGACCACCATCGGGATGATGAGCACTGTCCTGAGCAGACGGATGCCGCGAAATTCGCGCAGGCAAAACAGCGCGAGCGCAAAGCCGAGCACCGCCTCGAAGGACACCGACAGCGCGACGAACTTCACCGTGACCCAGAGCGAATTCAGGAACTGCGCGTCGCTCCAAAGATGCACATAGTTTTGCAGGCCGACATCGGAGATGGGCGAGCCGTAGCGGTAGGCTCTGGTGCTGGCCCTGAGGCCGTCCCAGAGCGGATAGACCAGAACGCCGAGCACGATCGTCAGGCCCGGCGCCAGCATGAGATACGGGAGGGCGAGGTCGAGCCCCGCCCCCCGCAGGCGATATTTGCGTGCCTGCGTCGCGCTTTGCATCAGTAGTAACCGGCAGTGGCGAGATAGTCCTTGACCTGCTTGGCGGCCGTGTCGAGCGCGGCACCGCCGCCCGAACCGGCCTGCAGAGCCTTGTTGAGCTCGATGCCGAGCAGTTCCTCGACCTTGGCCCAGTCGGGCGTGCGCGGCCTCGGCAGCGCGCCGGCGTCGAGCTGCTGCAGGGCGACCGGGATCAGCCGGTTGCCCGGCTTGGCGATGCCGAAGGCGCTGCGCTTGACCGGGATCGAGCCCGCTTCCGACAGCTTCGCTTGCGCCTCGGCGCTGACATACCACTTCAGGAACTCGATCGAGTTCGCCTTGTTGGGCGCCGATTTCGGCACGCCGGCGATGAAGATGCCCATCTGGGCGATCGCCTTTTCTTGGCTAGGCACGACGCCGAAATCGAGCTTGCCGGCGACCTTGGTCTGCGCCGGATCGTCGGCCTTCAGTGCGTTGCCCGAATACTGGATGATGGCGCCCGCGTCGCCGCCGAGGATCGCCGCACCCTCCTGGTCGGAGTCGAACTCGACCACGCCGCTCGGCGCGTTCTGCTTCATCGTGCCGACGAAGAAATCGGCCGATGCCTTGCCTTCCGCCGAATTGAAGATCGGGTTCCACTTGTCGTCGAAGAAGGAGCCGCCGAACGACAGGAAGATCGGATACCAGCTGGTGACGATCGGATTGCCCGTAACGCCGCGGAAGACGACCGGGTATTTGATCTTGCCGGCCGCCACCCCTTCCTTGCCCTTGGCGATCACCTCGTCCCAGGTCTTGGGCGCGCCGCCGGTGAAGACGTCGTTGCGGTAGGTGAGCGTCTGCAAATCGCCGACGAAGGGCACGCAGATCAGCGTCGGCTTGGCGTTCTCGAAGCCCTTGACGCGCGGCCCCTGCTGCGGCGGCCAGTAGCCCATGTCGATCATCGGGCCGATCCAGTCCTTGTCGGCGCCGTCGATGCCGCCAGCGCCCAGATCTTCGAGCACGTTGGCGGCGCCGAACTGCGGCACCCATGGATCGTCGAGGAGATAGAGGTCGTACTGGCCGGCGCCGCTCTGGGCGTCGGCGAACCACTTCTCCAGCGTCACGCCATATTCATCCTCGAGGAACTCGATGTCGAAGCCCTGCTCCTTCGCGAGCGGGATGATCTTCTGCTTGAACGGTGTCAGGCCGCCATCGGCGAAGGCGCCGATGATGACCTTCTTGTTGGCGGCGCGCGCCGGCATCGGCATGCCGAGCATGGTGAGGGCCGTGCTGGCCAAGGGCAGGCCGAGCCCGCCCTTGATGACGGAGCGGCGAGTAAGTCTGCTGGAATGCGTCATTTCACTCTCCCATTGTTGTTGTCGACCCTGTGGACGGCGGTAAGGCCCGCCGAATTGAAGAAACAGGCGTTCGCCGGGTCGAAGGCGACGCCGATGCTTTCACCCACCAAACCCCGGAAATCGCGCCCGGCGCGCACCTGGACGTTGCCGCCGTCCAGGCGTACGTTGACCAGCGTCTCGTTGCCCATCGGCTCGACGACATAGATTTCGCCGGGCAGCGCGTTCGGCGCGTCGGATTGGGCGACGCTGCAATCTTCCGGTCTCAGCCCGATCTCGACGATCTCGGCAAGGCGGCACTCGGCGAGCCGCGTCCGCTCCAGCGCAACGATCTTTCCGCCCGTCATCACGCCTTGCTCGGCAAGCGCGACCGGCAGGATGTTCATCGGCGGATTGCCGACGAAGGTGGCGACGAAACGGTTTGCCGGGCGGTCGTATATCTCGATGGGCGGCGCCATCTGCTGCAGCTCGCCGCCATGCATGACGGCGACGAAGTCGGCCATCGTCAGGGCCTCGACCTGGTCGTGGGTGACGTAGATCGTGGTGGCGCTGAGGCGCTGGCACAGCCGCTTGATCTCGCCGCGCATGGTGAGCCGCAGCCGCGCGTCGAGGTTGGACAGGGGCTCGTCCATGAGGAAGGCGGCCGGGTCGCGCACGATCGCCCGCGCCAGCGCCACGCGCTGGCGCTGGCCGCCCGAGAGCTGGCGCGGCCGCCGGTCGAGCAGATGGCCGATCTCGAGGATGGCGGCGACCTCGCCGATCTTGGCCTTGCGCCCGGCGTCGGGCGTGCCGCGGATCCACAGCGGATAGCCGATGTTCTCGGCGACCGTCATCTGCGGGTAAAGCGCGTAGCTCTGGAAGACCATGGCGATGTCGCGGTCGCGCGGCTGCAGCCGGGTGACGTCGCGCTCGCCGATGAAGACCTTGCCTTCGGTCGGCATGTCGAGCCCCGCCAGGATGCGCAGCGCCGTCGTCTTGCCGCAGCCCGACGGGCCGAGCAGCGCGAGGAATTTGTGGTCGGGCACGGCAAGGTCGAGCGATCGCAACACGTTGAGCGCGCCGAAATTCTTGACCACCTTCTGGTACAGAACCGAGCTCATTTCCCTCCCTGGCGCCCCATCCTGCCTTCAGGCCTTGCGCTCGTGCACGTAGAAGCCCGCGCCTTGCGCCAGCCTCTTCAGATTGCGATACCCCATCGTGGCATACGTCAAGGGATGCGCCTTGGCCGGGTCCTGCTCGGCCTCGACCACCAGCCAGCCGGAATAGCCCTTGTCGGCGAGGATCTTGAGCAGCGTCGCATAGTCGATCGCGCCGTCGCCGGGCACGGTGAAGATGCCTTCCATGACCGCGCCCATGAAGCTCATGTCGGCCGCGCGCGCCTTCTTGAGCATCGCCGGGCGTACATCCTTGCAATGGACATGCACGACGCGCCCGACATGCCGGCGCAGCAATTGCTCCGGGTCGCCGCCCGAAAAGGCGCAGTGGCCGGTGTCGTAAAGCAGCCCGACCGCCTCGCCGGTGCTATGCATCAGCCTGTCGATCTCATCGTCGGTCTCGACGATCGTGCCCATGTGATGGTGGAAGGCCATGCCGACGCCGAAATCGGAAAAACGTTCCGCGAGCCGCGTGATCTTGGCGCCGTAGGCCTTCCATTCCTCCGCCATGAGCTTCGGCCGCTGCGAGATCGGGTCGTGGATGGCGCCATGCCGGCCGCGCGAGGTGTCGGCATAGACGACACGCCTGGCGCCGAGGTCCCTGAGCAGCGTCAGATGCGGCCGGATCGCCTCGAATTCCTCGTCTACATCCTTCTCGCAGATGCGGCCGTCATACCATCCGGAGACCAGCGCCAGCCCGTAACGGTCGAGGATCGGCCTCAGCGCGCGGCTGTCGCGCGGGAATTTGCCGCCAAGCTCGGTGCCGGCATAGCCCGCCTCGGCTGTCTCGCTGAGGCACGTCTCGAGCGGCGTGTCGCCGCCCAGTTCCGGCACGTCGTCATTGGTCCAGGTGATCGGATTGATGCCAAGTCGAACTGTCGTCATTGCTCGCTTTCCGCCCCGCAGCCGGGATGGCTGCGGGGTGTTGGTCTCGGGAGGATATGGCTGCGGTTCTGGCGGGGGCACAAAGCCCTTGCCGTTTCTGCCCGGCAAGGCGCCCTCCCGGCATCTTGCCCGACATGTCCTGGTCGACGTCTTACCCCAACGTCAGCAGGAGAAGTCTACCCCCCTCTGTCTCCATCGCGAGGTCCAGTTTTCGGGAAAATGAAGGAACCAGTTTGCGTCGGCCAGCGGCTGTGGCAGGATGAGAGAAGATGGGAAATCTGGAAATCATCAAGCGGTGGCGCGAGGCCCCCTCTCTGCCCTGCCGGGCATCTCCCCCTCAAGAGGGGAGATTGGCAGCTTCGCCGTCGCGCGCCCCTTTGCGACGTTGGCGATTGGCGAAGGCCGGCGCGACATCCGATCTCCCCCCTTGAGGGGGAGATGTCCGGCAGGACAGAGAGGGGCGCGAAGGAACTCGACTATGCCAGGCATGCGTGTCGCGGCACGCCATCGCCAGCGCACCTATGGGCGGGTGTAAACCATGCGCCACCACCCCAAACCCCAGGCCTTCCCCCTCGACATGCTCGCCGTGAACCGCGCGAGCCCCGAGCATCTCTCCCGCCAGCTCTATCACGGCCTCGTCGCCATCATCCGCAACCGCACGCTGGCGCCCGGCTCGGAGCTTCCCTCCACCCGCGCTTTGGCCGCCGAGCTCGGCCTTGGCCGCAACACCATCGTCACCGCCTACGACCAACTCGCTACCGAAGGCTATCTCGCCAACCGCCAGGGCGCGCGCCCGGTCATCGTCGACCTGCCGGATGGTCCGCGCGAAACACTCACACAGGCGCCGCCCGTGCCCTTGCGCGCGCCCTCGCTGCGCGGCCAGCAACTGCTCCGCCAGCCCTATCATCACGGCAGGCCGGGGCACGTCGCCTTCCACCCCGGCATGCCGGATGCGCAGAGCTTTCCCTTCGGCGTCTGGGGCCGGCTGGTGGCGCGCCGCGCCAGCCATGGCGGCGAGACCCTGTTCGGCACCTATGACGTCACCGGACATCCGGCGCTCAAAGAGGCGATCGCCGGTTATCTTTATTCCGCGCGCGGCGTGCGCTGCCGGCCAGAGCAGATCGTCGTCACCACCGGCGCGCAGGCCGCCTTCGATCTTCTGGCCCGCCTGCTGCTCGACCCCGGTGACACGGTGTGGATGGAGGAGCCCGGCTATTACGGCGCCAAGGCCGCCTTCACCGTGGCCGGCGCGAAAATCCTGCCGATCCCGGTCGACCAGGAGCGCGGCTGGCGCCTCGACACACCAAGCTTCTCGCCCCGCCTCATCTATGTGACGCCGGCCTGCCAGCATCCGCTCGGCATCACCATGCGCATGGAGGAGCGGCTGCGCCTGCTCGACATCGCCGAGACCGGCAATTCCTGGGTGATCGAGGACGATTTCGACGGCGAATACCGCTTTCAAGGCCGCCCCGTGCCGGCGATCCAGAGCATGGACCGCTCCGGCCGCGTCATCTATGTCGGCACCTTCGCCAAGCTGCTGTTCCCCGCACTGCGCCTGGGCTTCATGGTGCTGCCGCCGGAGCTCGCCGGCCCCATCGTCAACGCGCTCTCCACCACCGGCCAGTTCGCGCCGCTGCTGCTGCAGGCCGCCTTGGCCGATTTCATCACCGAAGGCCATATGAGCCGGCACCTCAAACGCATGCGCCGCATCTACGCCCAGCGCCGCCAGCTTTTCCGCGAGATCGTGACCGAGCGCCTGCGCGACGAGATCACGCTGTCCCCCGCCGAAGCCGGCATCCAGGTGGTGGGCTATCTGAGGGAAGGCATCGACGACATCGAGGTCAGCCAGGCGGCGGCAAGAAGGGCGATCAACGTCTCGCCGCTGTCGAAATATTTCCAGAACACGGCGCCGACGCAGGGGCTGGTGCTGGGCTACGCCGCGTGTGACGCCGCGCAGATGCGGGACGGGGTGGAAAGGCTGGCGGCGGCGATACGCGAGACGCTGGGGTGAGGGAAAATCGGTCAACGCCGTTCTCGTGGGCGCCGGGGGCGGAGTGTATCATTTTAATACAATCTCCAATTTGTAGACTCCTGTGATGCATCGGCAGCTAGTGCCTCCGTCCCGGCTATCGGAGGGAAGCTGCGGACCGGGAGAAAAACGATGTCTGCCCCAAAAAAAGAAGACTATCGAACGAACAGAGCTGACTATGCGATCGCCGCGGCGAAAGGCCGACCGGCCATTGATGTCGATCGCAACGAGATACTGGAAAGAAGAAAGAAAACATTGTGGCTAAGCGATCCGCGAACCGCCAGATTGGCCGCAAATCCGTGTGAAAGCCTGCCGGGACCAAGAACAAGATCGCGCGGGAATTAACGACGCTGGTGCTTTGGGCGATAGCTCTGCCTTTGGGCTACGCCCATGTGTCGATCATTTCACGAGGGGCGGATATTTGCCGTCAGCCGGTGCCCCCGCCGGTTAGGCCCGGCGTTTGCTGGCCTCCCTGCCAGCCTGCCGGGCCGCTCCCCCATCGCGTCAGATAACGCGCTTCTCCCATCGGATAGCCACCAGGCGCCGGAACCGAATCGTATGCGCTTGCTCTCCGGTCGGATGAAATAGCTGCGCGCTCACCCGCTCCCGCTTCCCTCACTGCTGACAGCGCATCTTTGCCCGTATCTCGTCGATCGTGACCTTGCCGTCCCTAAGCTCGGATGGCTTGTAGTAGCGCGAGACGTTGTAGCGCGCGCCCAAGGCTGGGCAGCGACTACCCTTCCCCTGGAGATGTGTCGCAGGAACCAAAGCTGTAAGCGGCGATTGATTACTCGACGGAATCGTTGATCGCCACTGTTGAGGAATCCATCCCATGATGTTTGAGCCCCTCGATATGCAATTCCAAAAACGAATGGATCTCCATAGAGCCGCGCGGCTATCGATGCTGCGCAACCGCGTAGTGAAGCGTATGGATAAGGTCGCCCATTCGGTCGACGAGGTTGAGCAGGCGGTGGCAGTTTTGGTTGAAACCGCCAATCGGCCAGACCTCCCCTATGCTAGGGACTTACAGATTGCTCTGGCGCGACAGGCCCTTAGGCGGACTTGCGCGCGGGCTTGATACCCTCTCTGGCAAGGCTCTTCTTCCCTTGGCGCCGGCCCGGAATGCTCCTGCACCCGCTGCCAGAGCATTCCGGGAAAAGTGTGGGCGGTTCATCGCGCCAGAGATCAGGATTGGGACTAGGGTCGGCGGCCTGATCTTCGCCAAGGTCGCAAAATAGGCGACACTTGGCGGACCGTGAGAAGCGGGATTATCGCCCGCTTGGCTTTCTTTGCACTGGCAAGCTAGCAGCTTGTGCACTGGGATGCAGATGCGCATCAAAGATGGCGAGCTTGAGTCCATATGTGAGGCGGGTTCGCGTGTTGCAGGTGTCGCAGATGAAGAGCTTGGCGCTCTTGATCCACGATCCTTTTCGGACCACGGCGGTTTGGCACTCCGGGCAATGAAAGGTTATGTCAGATTCGAACAGGTCTCGTGAAAGGACCATCGTCTTGCTCCGCCGATCAGATGGTGAAGCAAAATCGATGCCGGGCTTGATGTTTCGGGCTGATACACGTCATCCGTTCATATGGCGATATATTAGAGACTGCTGACAGAATGGCCTCAGCCGGTGCATGTCCTGAGTTGCCGCCCACCGGTCAAAGGCCGGCTTGCGGCCCACCCTGCTGCCGGCCGGGCCACTCGCGGAGTTCGGGGCAAGGCGTCTGGCCTTTGCGCTTATCCGGTGTCGGCGAAAGCGGTGGAAAGACATCAAAAGTTATCATCCATGCAGGAATGCTAATTTAGCCTCTGCCTTTAGCCGACTCCCCCCGTAATGAGTCGGTTAGGCCCGGCGGTTCAACCCAACGCACCCCAACGCGGAACTGTCGGGCCGCTACGGGCACGGCGTCCGGCTCTTGCGCTGCTCCGGCGTCATGGCGTGATTGGTGAACTGGAGGTTCCTGTCGTCGCGGCCGGCCGCCCTGCATTCATGGCAGAAGATCGCCTTGATCAGATCCCAATGCAGGCAAGGCTGATCGGGCCCGAGTCGGCTCACCAACTCGGCGACGCCAAGGACGGCACGCCGCTTGCACGTGAGGCAGTTCACTGAAAGGCCCGTACCCGCCTCCAGCTTCTTACCGAGCGTGTCTTCGACGAAGGGATATTTGTTCGACATTGGCGATCCTCGTGAAATGGGGTCGCCGCACCACCTAGGGATTTATTCCTCCCCCAGTCGGTCTTCAAGTTCTTTCATAAAATGGGCTTCGTTGAGCAGCGATTCCCAATCGGTGCCGAAACGCCCGATCAGATCGTGGGCCTGCTCCTTGGAGATGTTTGCTTCTTGGGATAACCGGCCGGCCAAGAGATCAACGGCGGCGAGATCGGCCTCGGGCAAACTGCCATCGCGGTGCTGCATCGCCTCCGCGATCACTTCGAAGACACTGCCGACTTCCTCATAGATCTCGCTTACCGCGATGCCCTCTTGGTCCGCAGCTTCCATCGCTTGGTCAGCTAGATCGTTTATCGCGGCCGGGTCGTCGGTCACCACATCCGGCAGATGCTCTGCCATCCATTTGTCCAGGAAATTTGCGCCGCGTGTGCTCATCTCGGCATAAGCGGCACGTGAACATTAGGTTCCGCTCATGAGCCCGCCACCGCGAGGGGCGATAGCGGGCTCTCAGGCTGTGGGCAGCCTGAGGATAGCGCGTCCATCTGGCGACGGTGCGCCACCCGAGAGGAGTAAGGCGGCTATGTGCCTTATGTTCCATCTTCGCGGAAGTCCTGCAGGGAGGCGTGGCGCAGATGCTCTTCGCCGCACATATGCTTCACGCGGCCGACCAGGCCAGGTTTGACCCATTGTGTCGCCGGCCGCTTTATGCCCTCCGGCGCTGGCCCGGAATACTCCTGCACCCGCTGCCAGAGCCGTTCGCGTATTTCCCGGTTCAAGGTGATGAAAGCCGCTCCTACATAGCGCCCGGTCCCACGCTCGGCCATCAGAGCGAACGCCGGCTTGCCGGGCTCGCGCTGTCCTGGCCGTAGGCCCGTAAAACTCGGCGATTGTGTGGGACGCCAATGTGGGATGCAGTCGGAAAATGATAGAAGAGTCGGGGTAACTTATTGATTTGATTGGCGCACCCGACAGGATTCGAACCTGTGACCTCTGCCTTCGGAGGGCAGCGCTCTATCCAGCTGAGCTACGGGTGCTTCCGGGAAAACGAACCGGCCGGTGAGCTGGCCAGCCACGGCTTCTTAGCGGAAGCCGCTCCGGGCTTCAACGGCCAATTGGAATGGCGGCGGTCTGACGGGTCGATTCTCTGACCGATCGGCTATCGGAGATGGCGCTCCCCCTCTCCGTCTCGGCTTCGCCGAGCCACCTCTCCCCCACTTCGTGGGGGCGAGGAACCCAAGCACCTCCCCCTCACCCCTGCACCTCGCTCTTCGCCACCCTGCGCCTCACCCCGTGCGTCGCCCGTTTCTGCTTCTTCGCGCTCGCCAGCTCGTGCATCGCGTCGAGCTGCATTTGCTGCATTTCGGCCAGCCGCTGCCATTGGCGTGAGATCAGATAGTCGAGTTTTTCGTGCAGGTGCCGCACTTCGAGCTCCGCCTTGAGGTTCACCCGGTAGTCGTTGAAGGAGCGCAGCCGGTCTTTGGCTTCTTGCCGCCTCTGGCTCATCATGATCACCGGCGCCTGGATGGCTGCGATGCAGGAGAGCAAAAGGTTGAGCAGGATGAACGGGTAGGGGTCGAAGGCGCCCGACATGCCCTCGAAAAGGTTGATGCCGATCCACACCAGCAGCACGCCGCCGAACGAGATCAGGAACCACCAGCTGCCGCCGAATTCGGCCATGCCGTCGGAGACACGGTCGGCGAAGGAGCGATGCTCCTCGAACTCCTCTTCCGAGTTTTCCGAGATCGTGTCCTGCCTGGCGATCGATTCGACCACCTGGCGGTCGAGCTCGGAGAATTCGCCATGCTCCTGCTGCAGCAATTCCTCCATGTAGCGCATGCGGTAGCGGCCGAGCTCGGCGCGGCTGACGCGGGCGCCGCGCGGCAGGTCCGGATGGTCGGCGCGGATGCGGTCGGCAAGGCTGGGCCTCAGGTCGTCGATCCGCACCAGGTCGCGCTTGCGGAATTTGCGGCCGCTGATCGCCGAGGGCTTCTTCTTCGGCTTGACCCTGGATGTGCCGGGAACGTGCGGTTCGGAATCCGGCACCTCCGGCGCTTCGAGGATCTCGTCCGCCGCCTCGTGCGGGTCCTCCGCCACGGTCTCCGCCTCGAGATACTCGCCGGCGATGTCGTTCTCGTTGTCGGCTTGCTTCTGCGCCTTGGGGTCGCTGGCCATGCTCGGTGCTCCTGTTCCCGGCTTGGCGATACGATACGCCAAGCCGGCGGCATATCCATGCCGAGTGTGAATCTAGTGTGACCGAACAAGTTCTTGTGATGGGGCTGGGGGCAGGGCGCCCGGCGATACGCGTGCAATCGCACAGGGCGGCGCCGCCCCCACTCCGTCTCGGCTTCGCCGAGCCACCATTCCGGGGCGAGCCACGGGTCTCGCCCGTCCTTCGGACCCCCCGCTTCGCGAGGGAGAGGAAATGCCAATCGCCGAGGCTCGGCCTTATTTCCTCTCCCCCACCATTTGGTGGGGGAGAGGTGGCTCGGGCAAAGCCCGAGACGGAGTGGGGGCAGCGCCTTTCGCGATTTCTCGCCCCCGCTGGCGCCACGATCCCCACCGGCTGGCACCATCCTGGCCCTGTGGTCGCGCCGGTCGGCGAACTACATCAAGCTTAAGCCTGCCCACCGGGCTTCCGCCAACGCAAGAAAGAGGGATCGTCATCATGTACAGGAAAATCCTGATCGCCACCGACGGCTCGGAACTCGCCCACAAGGGCGTCGCCCATGGCCTGGAACTCGCCAAGGGTCTCGGCGCCGCCGTCACCTTCGTCACCGTCTCCGAGCAGTTCCCGACGCTCGCCTGGGGCGGCGCGATGGCCGGCTATGTCGCCGCCGACGAACTCACCAATTACGAGGAAAGCGCGCGCAAATATGCCCGCGAGGTGCTGGACAAATGCAAGGCCGAGGCCGATGCGAAGGCTGTCAGCTCCAAGGGCCTCCATGTCGAGAACCGGACGCCCGCCGAAGCGATCCTCGAGGTCGCCGGCAGCGAAGGCTCAGACCTGATCGTCATGGCCTCGCACGGCCGCCGCGGCATCGGCCGCCTGGTGCTCGGCAGCCAGACGGCGGAGGTGGTGTCGCTGACGGAGATCCCGGTGCTGGTGGTGAGGTAAAACGGTCGGTGGGGCGACGCCTCCTGTCAGCTCGTCATTCCAGGGCGGAGCGACGCGAAGCGGCGCGCAGACCCTGGAATCCATGCCGTGACGCCTGTCGCAGAACACCAGCGGAGCAGAAAGAAGAGGTCTACGCAGCCAGCCAGGTGCCAAGCTCCGCACCGTCGCATCGCTCATAGGTCGCGGCATGGACCCCAGGGTCTGCGCGCGTCGCTTCGCTCCTTGCTCCGCCCTAGGATGACGAGGGCAATCGCACATGGAAGGCCGAGGCCTTCGCCCCACGAATACCCCCACCCACCTCGCGGACGCTGATCTCGGCAAATTACCAAAGTTCGACGCTGATATGGTCAATAAAGGCGCGCGGCAGCGTTCCCTCCCCTTTGTGGGGAGGGTTAGGGTGGGGGTCCTTCTTCGCAAGAATCATATGCGATTGCCCTGCTAGGATGACGAGGCTGATAGGTTAGCCCGTGCAGGCACAGCCTTCGCGACGCTCTATTGCGCTGGCAGCATCAGCGGCGCGCTGGGCGACGCCAAATCCGGCGACGGCAGATCGGACGCCGACAAACCCGGCAGCGACGAGCCTGGCGCCGTCGCACCAGCCGCCGGCAAACCCGGCAGCGGCGTCGCGGCCTGCTGTTGCTGGGCATACATCAGCGTCGTCTTGGCATCGGCACTTGTCGGCGCCAGGCTGCGCTGGATCAGTTGCTCGACATGGGCGTTGCGCTGGCGCGCGCTGTCGGCGCCCATCACCACCGCGATCAGGTGCCTGCCGTCGGCATTGTAGGAGGTGACGATGTTGTAGCCGGAGGCTCTTATGTAGCCGGTCTTGATGCCGTCGACGCCGCGCACCCGTCCCAGCATGTCGTTGTGGCCGCGCACCAGCCGGCCGCGGAACATGAAGTCGCTTTCGGAAAAATAGTGGAAATGCTGCGGGAAGCGGTGCTCAAGGGCCAGGCCCAGCACCGCCATGTCGCGCGCCGTGGTCACCTGCGCATCGTCGGGCAGGCCGCAGGCATTGTGGAAACTGGTGCTGCTCATGCCGAGCTGATGCGCCTTGGCGGTCATCATGGCGGCGAACCGGTCCTCGCTGCCGCCGCCCAGATACTCGCCCACCGCCACCGCCACGTCGTTCGCCGACTTCACCACCATGGCGCGGATGGCGGAATCGACGTCGATCGTTTCGCCGCGCCGGAAACGCAGTTTCGTCGGCGGCTGCGAGGCGGCGTGCTCGGAAACGGGGATCTGCGTCTGCTTGGTGACGCGGCCGCTCTCCATCGCTTCGAACAGCATGTAGAGCGTCATCATCTTGGTCAGCGAGGCCGGATAGCGCTGCGCCGTGGAATTGACCTCGAACAAGGTCTTGCCGGTCGAGGCATCGACCACGATCGCCGCGTATTTCTGCGGCTGCGCCGGCACGCTCAGCACGCTTTCAGGCGGCGCGGCCGTCGTGCAGCCGGCAAGCAGCAGCAACACCGCGAGCGCGGCGATCAGTTTGACGAGGATAGGGAAGGGAGCGGGCAAGGACGTTTCTAAAGCTGTTGCTGAGATGCGGCGAACCTAATGTACCGCATACGCCGCGTCCAACTGGTTAATGGCGGCAATAAGGCATTTGCCCAGGTTTTCGTGGATTTGCACCTTCCTTCGCCGCCGGCGTTGCAAGAAGTGAGCCGTCGTTGCGGCCAGCCCTTTCTCCCCGTATAGGGACGGGGAGAGGGGCGCCGTCGTCCGGGGTTTCGCCAATCGCCAACGTTGTAAGAAGGGACCCGGCGGGCGATGAGAGGCAGCGCCGATATCGACGATTGGCGACCCGGCAATGATGCGAAATGCCAATCACCGTGCTTGCAAACCCAACGTCAGGCAGGCTTTTCTGCCGTCCTGAAAAGATTCGCGGGAGGCATTCATGGACACGGTCACGATCGGCGCGAAGGGCGTCTCGGTTTCGCTTGATCTCGCCGTCGGCCATATCGCCGCCATGCAGGTCGAAATCGACGGCCATATCCTGAAGCCGCTGCATCGCGCGCCCTGGGTGGGCTCGCCGCGCGAGACATTGCCCGCGAACATCCCTGAAGGCACCGTGCGCCTGTCCGGCGATTTCCTCTGCGCGCCGTTCTCCGCCAGCGATGTCGAGGCCGCACCCCTGCATGGCTGGCCGGCCAACAGCGAGTGGGACGTCGTCGAAAACAGCGCCATTGCCGGCGGCTGGCGCGCCGTCTTCCGGCTGCGCCGCAAGGTGATGGGCGCGGCGATCGACAAGGTTTTCACCCTGCGTGACGGCCACCCCTTCCTCTACCAGGAGCACATCTTTTCCGGCGGCTCCGGCGCCATCTCCGTCGCTCATCACCCGATGACGGCGATGCAGGACGGCGGTCGGCTCGCCTTCTCGCAAAAGCGCATGGCGGTCACGCCCGGCACGCCGCTCGAGCCCGATCCGGCGCGCGGCCGCTTCATGCTGGCCTATCCCGCCCGCGCCACCGATCTCAACCGGTTCCCGCTCGCCGCCGAAGGCACCGCCGACCTCACCGATTATCGCATGGAGGACAAACGCGAGGATTTCATCACCCTGGTCGAGGCGGATCACGGCGGCCCGGGCTGGACGGCGATAGCCCGCCACGCCGAGCAGGATCTGGTGCTGGTGCTGAAGAACCCGGCCGAACTGCCGGTCACCATGTTGTGGTTCAGCAATGGCGGCCGCGACTACGCGCCCTGGAGCGGGCGCCATCTCGGGGTGCTCGGCATCGAGGATGGCCGCGCCGCGGTCGGCCACGCCGCTTCGCTCGGCGACAACTGGCTGAAGCATGAAGGCGTCGCGACGGCCTTCGCGCTGGCCGAAGGACGGTCGGTCTCGTTCCGCCACGTCATCGGCGCCGTTCCGTTCGGAGAAGCCGAGCCTCCGCGCGATATCGAAACTGCGCACGACCGCATGCGTGTGCTTGCTTCGAACGGCACGACCAAGGAGGTGCCTTTCGACGGCGACTTCCTGCGCATCGGGCGTACGGCCTGAGGTTTGGGTCAGAGCGCCGGAGAGTTCGTCATTCCAGGGCGGAGCAAGGAGCGAAGCGACGCGCGCAGACCCTGGAATCCATTCCGTGACTTTAGCCGAAGAGTGCAGCGGAGCAGAATTCTGCGCCGTCGCAACACCTCAAGGTCACGGAATGGATCCTCGGGTCTGCGCGCTTCGCTTCGCTCCTTGCTTCGCCCGTGGATGACGATGGGATGGGAACCTCGGCTAATCCCGAAGGCGGCAAGCCGCAGAAACTTCGGCATCAGACTAACCAGGTTTGAAATTTCCATCTTTCACCGCCAAGATGTGGGCCGAACCGCACCGGAAAGGCGCCGATGTCCGAGATCGCCCATATCACAGCCGCCATCTTCAAGCGCGCCGGCAAGGCCAAGCGCTTTATCGTCGCCATTGCCGGTCCGCCCGGCGCCGGCAAGTCGACATTGTCCGCCTCGCTGCATGAGCTGCTGCCGGAGGGCAGCGCGGAGGTCGTGCCGATGGACGGCTTCCATTTCGATGACATCATTCTCGACCGCCGTGGCTTGCGCTCGCGCAAGGGCGCACCGGAAACCTTCGATTTCGCCGGCTTCGAGACACTGTTGAAGCGCATCCGCTCCGGCGAACCCGACATCGCCATCCCGGTGTTCGATCGCACCATCGAACTGTCGCGCGCGGCGGCCGAAATCATCGGCGCCGACACCAAGTTCATCCTGGTCGAGGGCAACTATCTCCTGCTCGACGAGGAGCCGTGGTCGCGGCTGGCGCCGTTGTTCGATTTCACCATCTTTGTCGACGTGCCGCGCAACGAGCTCGAGCGCCGGCTGATGGAGCGCTGGCGCGCCCATGGCAAGTCCGATGAGGACGCCCTGGCATGGATCGCATCCAATGACATGCCCAACATCGAGCGGGTGTTGGCGCGGCGCCGGCCGGCCGACATGGTCATTGGTTAATGACTGGTCATTGGTCAATAACCCTGGTGGTGATTGGTTAACCCGCTCAATTTTCAATATTTTCCGGCGGGAACTTTAAGGTTTTCACACCGTTATGACCCTATTCCGAATTGTCCGTCGCCGGAGCAATTCCAGGAGAGCAGCGACCGCTTTCCGTCCGGAATTGCGAAAAGAAATAGCAGGAGCCGTCAGATGGCAACCAACAGCAGAAAACCCGCGGTCAAAAAAACCAGGGCCAACCAATCAAGGGCAACGCAGGTCAAGGCTGCCGCCGGCCCGGCGATTGCGGAGCGATCGAAAGATGCCAAGCCGGCTTTCGGCAAGGCGGCGCCGAAGAAAGTGACGCCTGGCGCGGCTCACAAGGTGGCGGCCAAGAGCGTGAAGCATCCGAAGCCGGCGGCGAAGAAGTCTGGTCCGATCCGCACGGTGGCAAGTGTCGCGACAGGGGCGGTCGTCGCTACCGCACGACTTGCGGCCTCGGTGTTCGGCCGAGGTGGCGCCAAGGCCAAGGCGAAATAAAGCACCTCCGGGAAAATGTGAAACGGTTTGGCTCGGCGCCTACCCCGTAGCCCTTCCGTCCGGAACTGTGTCAAAACAAGGAGAGCGGGTTTGGCGTTTCCGCGAAACGGCGCTCCAAGCGGGCTCAGCCTCTCGCGGGGATTGTCAGACCTCTCTTGACCGCCGGCCGTGACAGACCGCGCTCCAGCCATTCGGCGACGGTCGGGAAATCATCGAAGCCGACCAGTTCGCGCGCCTCGTAGAAGCCGATCAGGTTG
This sequence comes from Mesorhizobium montanum, assembly GCF_033977145.1. Taxonomy (NCBI): domain Bacteria; kingdom Pseudomonadati; phylum Pseudomonadota; class Alphaproteobacteria; order Hyphomicrobiales; family Phyllobacteriaceae; genus Mesorhizobium; species Mesorhizobium montanum. The sequence goes on from NZ_JAVIJF010000016.1 coordinate 51,183, forward strand.
CGCACCCAGCCCAGCATCGAGACGTCGGCGATGGTGTAGTCGTCGTCCATGATCCACTTGCGGCCCTTCAACCGCGTCTCCAGCACGCCGATCAGCCGCCGCGACTCGTCGCGGTAACGTTCCAGCGGCCGCTTGTCGGCAATCTCGCGCCCGGCGAATTTGTGGAAGAAGCCGACCTGACCGAAGATCGGGCCGATCGCCGCCATCTGGAAGAACACCCACTGGATCGTTTCGTAGCGCCGCGCCGGATCGGCGGGAATGAGCTTGCCGGTCTTGTCGGCCAGATAGAGCAGGATGGCGCCCGATTCGAACAGGCCGATCGGCTTACCGCCGGGGCCATCCGGATCGATGATCGCCGGTATCTTGCCGTTCGGGTTGAGCGACAGGAATTCCGGCGTCCAGCTCTCATTCTTGCCGATGTCGACGTAATGCGGCTCGTAAGGCAGGCCGATCTCCTCCAGCGCGATCGAAGCCTTCACGCCATTGGGCGTCGTGGCGGAATAAAGCTGCAGGCGCTCGGGGTGCTTGGCCGGCCAGCGCTTGGCGATCGGAAAGGCGGACAGGTCGGTCATCGGAAACTCCGGATGCGGATCGGCGCCGGGCGGCGCTCACGGCGGGTGAGGAAAGAATTAGGATCCCGGCCGGCCGGGATCAATACACCCGGCAACCGGCCCCCTATGCACACACCGGGCGGCTGTGATCAGACCGCCTTGAAGGCCAGCACCGCATTGGTGCCGCCGAAGGCAAAGCTGTTGCTGAGCGCGGCGCGCACCTTGCGCTCCCGCGCCGTGTTGGGCGTCACGTCGAGGTCGCATTCAGGGTCCGGCTCGCGGTAATTGGCGGTCGGCGGCACGATGCCGTCGCGGATCGCCATCACGCAGGCGATCATCTCCAGCCCGCCGGAAGCGCCGAGGCAATGCGCATGCATCGACTTGGTCGAGGACACCGAAAGCGACCGGGCATGCTCGCCGAAGACGCGCTTGATCGCCGCGGTCTCGATCTGGTCGTTGGCCTTGGTGCCGGTGCCGTGCGCGTTGAGGTAGTCGACGTCTTCCGGATTGAGCCCGGCATCCGCCAGGCAGAAACGCATCGCCGCTTCCGGCCCTTCGACGGTCGGCGCGACGATATCGGAGGCATCGGCCGAGAGGCCGACGCCGGCGATCTCGGCCAAGATGGTGGCGCCGCGCGCCATCGCGTGATCGTAGCTCTCCAGCACCGCCATGCCGGCGCCTTCGCCGAGCGAAAGGCCTTGGCGGTCGGCCGAGAAGGGCCGGCAGGTATCGGGCGAGAGCACGCGCAGCGCCTCCCAGCCCTTGAGCACGCCCCACACCAGCGGCGCCTCGGTGCCGCCGGCGACCATCACATCGGCGCGACCGAGCCTGATCTGGTCGATCGCCGAGGAAATCGCATGGTTGGCCGACGAGCAGGCCGAAGTGGCGCCGAAAACAGGGCCGCGCAGCCCGAGATTCATGCTGACCTGGCCGGCCGCCGCGCCCGGCATCACTTTCGGCACCGTGAAGATGGCGGCGCGGTTGCGTCCCTCGACCAGGATCGCGCGGTAATTCTCCTCGATGGTCTCGAAACCGGCGACACCGACGCCGATGACAGCGCCCATCCGGTAGGTGTTGTCGGCATGCGCCGTCAATCCGGACTGTCGCATGGCTTCGCGGGCGGCGATCACCGCCAGCAGGCTGTAGCGATCCATCGACACCAGCTGCTTGCGGTCGATGCCGTGGTCCGGCAACGTCTTGACTTCGCAGCCGACCTTGACCTTGAGGTCATGCAGGGACGAGTTCTCGATCGCGCCGATGGCCGAGCGGCCGGCGCGCATGGCGTCCCACATCGCCGGCACATCGTTGCCGAGCCCGCAAATCCCGCCGATGCCGGTGATGACGACGCGTTTTTGCATGCAGTCAGGCTTTTTTCGCGATCAGTTCGCGAACCGCCTCGACCATGTCGCCGACGTTCTTGAGGTTGCTCCAGGCGTCGACCGTGTTCATCTCGATCTCGATGCCATACTTTTCCTCGAGATCGAAGATGATCTCCGTCAGCTCCAGCGAATGGATGCCGAGCGTGCTGAGATCGGTGCTGGTGGTGATCTCCTCGCCGCCGGTATCGGCGTGCGCCTTGATCTTTTCGATGATCTCGGTCGTCAGCTGGTCAGCCATTCGGTTCCTTCCCTGTCATTTCCCGACGCCAACTGATCGGCGCCCTTTTTGATCCCCGGATCCGAACAAACGCCATTGCCCTTACCTCGCCAGGCACCGCGCGACCGCTCCAGGGTGGCTTTCCCTCTATAGAAACCGAAACGATGTCAAGCAACAAGCGATATATCGACAAAGCCGTCGGAGTGCTTAACCTGGGGCCGTGGACACGATCGAGAACACCTTGGCATCCCAACCTGCGCCTCCTTTGGCTGTCCCTCCTTTGCCTGCCGCGCAACGTGTTGCCGGCCTGGGCAGGCTTTTGTGCGGCAAAAGCGGTGGCCGGACGCGCTTGCGGCGGCTTTATCAGGACGGGTCGGCCAAGATCCGCCTTCCGGCGGTGCAAGGCGATCCGCTCGAGGCGGTGCTGATCAACACGGCCGGCGGGCTGACCGGCGGCGACCGTCTCGGCTGGACGATCGAGGTTGGCGCCGACGCTTCCGCCTGCATCACCACCCAGGCCTGCGAAAAGGTCTATCGCGCCGCCGCCGACCGGGCCGAGACAAGCGTCGGCCTGCGCGTCGCTCCGGGCGGCCGCATCGCCTGGCTGCCGCAGGAAACCATCGTTTTCAATCGTGCCGCCTTCGCCCGCAGGCTGGATGTCGAACTCGCGCGGGATGCCGAGGCGTTGGTGCTCGAAGCCACGCTGTTCGGCCGGCTTGCGATGGGCGAGCGTGCAGTCGACGGCAGTTTCCATGATCGCTGGCGGGTCCACCAGGACGGCACGCTGATCCATGCCGAGGATTTCCGGGTCGGCCCGGATATCGCGGCAACGCTCCAGCGGCGGGCGGCGGCCGGCGGTGCGCTGGCCATCGCCACGTTGCTGCTCGTTTCGCCGCAAGCGGAAAACCTGCTGGAGCCGGCCCGCGCCATCGTCGGCGACCCCGGCATCGGTGGCTGGGGCGGCGCCAGTTTCTTGAGCGTCGGCCGATCTGGCAAGCTTCTTGCGAGGCTCTGTGCCAGCGACGGCTACCAGTTGCGCGAGCGGCTGGTTCCGCTCGTCGAATTGCTCAACGGGCGGGCGGGCCTGCCCAAATTATGGTCACTCTGATCCGAATGCCAGGAATCGCATGAATCTGACGCCGCGTGAAAAGGACAAGCTGCTCATCGCCATGGCGGCTATGGTGGCGCGCAAGCGGCTGGAGCGTGGCGTCAAGCTCAACCATCCGGAGGCCATCGCTTTGATCACCGACTTCGTCGTCGAAGGCGCGCGTGATGGCCGCCCGGTCGCCGAGCTGATGGAGGCCGGCGCCCATGTCATCACCCGCGCCCAGGTCATGGACGGCATCGCCGAGATGATCCACGACGTCCAGGTCGAGGCGACGTTCCCCGACGGCACCAAGCTGGTGACCGTGCATGAACCGATCCGCTGAGGAGAGACCGATGCTGGAATTGAGACCCAATTGCGAGTGCTGCGACAAGGATCTGCCGCCGGAAGCGACCGATGCGCTGATTTGCACCTTCGAATGCACCTTCTGCGCCGACTGCGTGGACAATGTGCTGGGCGGCGTCTGCCCGAATTGCGGCGGCAATTTCTCGCCGCGGCCGATCCGGCCGGCGGCCAAGCTCTCGAAATATCCGCCATCGACCAAACGCGTGTTCAAGGCCGAAGGCTGCGGCCCGCGCAAGGCCGCTTAGCCACGTCAATTGGAAAGGGCAGACCGATGATCTCCGCCTCGACGAAACGCAATTCGCTTGCCGCCATTCTGTTGGCCGCGGCGATGCCCGCCTACGCCCATGTCGGCGTTGGCACGCCCTCTTCCTTCGCCGCCGGTCTCGCGCATCCGCTGTCGGGGCTCGACCACATGACGGTCATGCTCGCCGTCGGCCTGTGGGCGGCGATGAAGGGCGGCAGCGCGGTCTGGGCCTGGCCGCTCGCCTTCCTCGGCGCCATGCTGGTCGGTGCAGCACTTGGCATGCTGCATGCGCCGCTGCCTTTCGTCGAGCCGGGCATCCTGGCTTCCGTCGTGGCGCTCGGTCTCCTTGTGGGGCTGGCGGTCGACCTGCCGGTCTCCGCCGGTGTCGCCATCATCGCCCTGCTCGCGTTGTTCCACGGTCACGCCCATGACACCGAAGTGCCCGAAAATGCCGGCGGGCTTGAATATATGGCCGGTTTCGCGATGGCCACGGCGCTGCTCCACGGCATCGGCATTGCGGCCGGTCTCGGCCTTGGCCCGCGCTTCCGCGGTCTGGCGCGCGCCGCCGGAGCCGCTTGCGCGGCGGCCGGCATCGGCTTGGCCTTCGGCATGTTGTGAGGGTGCGATGATCCCCGGCGAAATTATCCCGGCCAAAGGCGACATCGAACTCAACAAAGGCCGACCGACCGTCACGCTCAAGGTCGCCAACAGCGGCGACCGGCCAATCCAGGTCGGCAGCCACTATCATTTCTTCGAGACCAATGAGGGCCTGAAATTCGACCGCGAACGCGCGCACGGCATGCGGCTCGATATCGCCGCCGGCACGGCCATGCGCTTCGAGCCGGGGCAGGAGCGCGATGTCACGCTGGTGCCGCTGGGCGGCAAACGCGAGGTCTATGGTTTCCAGCGGAAGGTGATGGGCAAGCTGTGACGTCCGCCGGCGCGCTCAAATCACTTCGGCGGCTTGGCGGCGGCATAGATGACGATCTTGCCGGGATTGTCGAACTCCACCGCAAGCACGTCCTCGGCCAGCACGCGCCGCGAATCGATCGCGTTGAAGAGCAACGCATTCGCCTCGATCTCCTGGCGCAGTTCGGCCACATCGTCCTTATGCTGCTTTACCTTGTTCTCGATGGCGGGCGGCGGCCCGCCTTCGCTGCGCGCCGCATCGGTCAGGAACACGATGTCGACCGTGTCGAGCTTGGTGGTCTTGCGAACCGTGCCGATATTTTCGCGGGTGCGGTCGATGGCCGTGATGACCTTTCCGGCCTCGGTTTTCGAGGAGGTCTCTTCCTGCCGGATGTTCGAATCGACGATGACCGAGACGGGCTTGTCATTGGTCACAGGTTGCGCCGGGAAGGTAGCCTGTGGCCTGGCCAGAATAAGCGCGGCCACCACCGCCGGGATGTATCTTCCAAGGCGCGGGACATTGGCCATCGCTCGCTCCTGACTGAACTCGTGACGGGGCGAAAAAAGCGAAACGGTCCTGCCTGGCCGGAGGTTCCCTTCAAAAGGTCGCCGGCGGACCGCAAGGCGGCCCGCCTTGGCGTGCGATCAGCTCGCCTTCTTGGTGATCAGCGTCAGCGCGCCATTGGGCTGCATGCTGGCGGCGATCACCTGCGCCGAGCTGACACCCTTGGCTTCAAGCGCGGATTTCACCTTGGGCGTGGCGTCGATCGACTTGCGCAACGTCTGCAAGCCGGCGTCGCCGCGCTGCGCCACGATCTGATTGACCTGCGTCTGCGTGTCCTTGGGCAGTTCGCTGATGTCGATGACGTTGACGCTCTGGATCGCCGGCACCGCGGGCTGGCTCTTCGGAGCGGCTGGCGCGGCCGGCGCCGGACTGGGCTGCGGCGTTGGCTGCTGCTGAGCGCTCGCGGCGCCTGCCGTCATCAAGGTGGCGGTCGCGGCGAGAAGTATCGCTTTGCGCATGGATATTCCTTCCATCGGCTTTGGAGTGAGTCCGCCCGCCTCAACGGCCCGATGGGAACGCCCAAATGGGCGCTCAAGGTGTCGCCGAACGGGTCATTGCGTGACCATTGGATGGCGACAATGTGTACGCCGCGCTCAATCAAGCTTACTTTTGGCAACCTGAATTCCGGGAGCAATCGCTGATGGCCAGGGTAACCCGCGCCGCCTATGCGCAGATGTATGGACCGACACTCGGCGACAAGGTGCGGCTCGCCGACACCGAGCTCTTCATCGAGGTCGAGAAGGACTTCACTGTTTACGGCGAGGAAGTGAAATTCGGCGGCGGCAAGGTCATCCGCGACGGCATGGGCCAAAGCCAGGTCACGCGTGCGGGCGGTGCGGTCGATACCGTCATCACCAACGCGCTGGTCGTCGACGCGCTCACCGGCATCGTCAAGGCCGATATCGGCCTGAAGGACGGCCGCATCGCGGCAATAGGCAAGGCCGGCAATCCGGACACGCAGGACGGCGTCACCATCATCATCGGTCCGGGCACCGAGATCATCGCCGGTGAAGGCAAGATCCTGACGGCCGGCGGCTTCGACGCGCATATCCATTTCATCTGCCCGCAGCAGATCGAGGAAGCGCTGATGAGCGGCATCACCACCATGCTGGGCGGCGGCACCGGTCCGGCGCATGGCACCTTGGCCACCACCTGCACGCCAGGACCGTGGCACATGGCGCGCATGATCCAGTCCTTCGACGCCTTCCCGATGAATATCGGCCTGTCCGGCAAGGGCAATGCCTCACGGCCGGCAGCACTTGAAGAGATGGTGCTGGCCGGCGCCTGCTCGCTGAAGCTGCATGAGGACTGGGGCACCACGCCGGCCGCCATCGACTGCTGCCTGTCGGTCGCCGACGATTACGACGTCCAGGTGATGATCCACACCGATACGCTGAACGAGTCAGGGTTTGTCGAAAACACGGTTGCCGCGATCAAGGGCCGCACCATCCACGCCTTCCATACCGAGGGCGCCGGCGGCGGCCACGCGCCCGACATCATCAAGGTCTGCGGCCTGCCCAACGTCATCCCGTCCTCGACCAATCCGACCAGGCCCTACACCGTCAACACCTTGGCCGAGCATCTCGACATGCTGATGGTCTGCCATCATCTGTCGCCGTCGATTCCCGAGGACATCGCCTTTGCCGAAAGCCGCATCCGCAAGGAGACCATCGCCGCCGAGGACATCCTGCACGACATCGGCGCCTTCTCGATCATCTCCTCCGACAGCCAGGCCATGGGCCGCGTCGGCGAGGTGGCGATCCGCTGCTGGCAGACCGCCGACAAGATGAAGCGCCAGCGCGGCGCGCTGGCCGGCGAGACCGGCGACAACGACAATTTCCGCGTCCGCCGCTATATCGCCAAATACACCATCAATCCGGCCATCGCCCATGGCCTGTCGAAGGAGATCGGCTCGATAACGGTCGGCAAGCGCGCCGACCTGGTGCTGTGGAACCCGGCCTTCTTCGGCGTCAAGCCGGAAATGGTGCTGGTCGGCGGCATGATCGCGGCGGCCCCGATGGGCGACCCGAACGCCTCGATCCCGACGCCGCAGCCGATGCACTACCGGCCGATGTTCGGCGCTTACGGCAAGGCGCTGACCAATTCATCGGTGACCTTTGTCTCGAAGGCCGCCTTCGATGCCGGCCTGCAAGGCAGGCTGGGTGTCGACAAGGCGATGATCGCGGTCGAGAACACGCGCGGCGGCATCGGCAAGCATTCCATGGTGCTCAACGACGCCACGCCGCATGTCGAGGTCGACCCCGAAACCTATGAGGTGCGCGCCGACGGCGAGTTGCTGACCTGCGAGCCGGCGACAGTCCTGCCGATGGCGCAACGGTATTTTCTGTTTTAGACTTGGTGCGCCCACAAGATCGGACGCATCATGAATGAACAGAAGAAATTGGCATTGATTTCCAGGATGGGCGCGCTGCGGGAATATAATGGCGGTGTCACCCCGGTCATTATGCCGCTCGTTACACTGGAAGAGTACTTTGACGGGGCTGATGGTGAAGCCGGACTGCTGTGCAACAGTCTGGAAGAGCCGGATAACGATACGATTATCGCGACATTCCAGTCGGTACGAAAAAGACCCGAAGTTCACGACGTTCGGATAGCTATCGTGCAGTGCGATGATGGAGAATGGCCGTTCTCGGACAAGGTCGTCATCACAACGCGCGCGAGCGAAGAAGACGTGATTGACTGGTTGCCGTCAGGGTTCGAACCGGACGAAACCTGGGAGGGCGATGTGGATCACCTACCCGCCGAGTGGATTGAAGTTCCGGCGGGCTATCGAAAGCTGTGGCTCTGGTATGACTGACCGCAATGATCAAGCGTCTGCGTAGATGCCCACCGAAATAGCCTCTCCGCACGACATCTTCCCGCATATCCGCATCGTCATGGGCATGGTGATCGGCCTTGGCGTCACCCGGCTGCTGTCCGGGGTCGCGCGTCTCGTACAGCATCCCGGCCAGTACCGGCTCTACACGGTGCATCTCGCCTGGGTCGCCTCGGTGCTGCTGATGCTGGTGCATTTCTGGTGGTGGGAGTTCGGCCTCTACGCCATCGAGAACTGGACCTTCGGCAAATATCTTTTCATCGTCTTCTACGCCATCACGCTGTTCCTGCTCTGCGCGCTGCTGTTTCCGGATTCGATGCTCGATTACACCGGTTACGAGGACTATTTTTATTCGCGCCGCGCCTGGTTCTTCGGCCTGCTGGCGGCGACCTATCTGCTCGATGTCGTCGACACGCTGCTCAAGGGTCCGGAGCATTTCGCCCGCTTCGGCAACGAATATCTGTTTCGTACGCCGGTCTTCGTGGCGCTTTGCCTCGTCGCGATCCTGGTGCGCGACCGCCGTTTCCACATCGCCTTCGTCGCGGCAGCCCTGGTCTACCAGATATCGTTCATACTGCGGCTCTTCGACACCATCGTTTGACCGCGGCGGATGGTTTAGAGTTGCCCCAAATGCAGGATCCAACCATGTACAAGGCCGTCGGATCGCGCGGATCGCGGGTCAGCCGGGTGCTCTGGATGCTCGAAGAGCTCGGGCAGCCCTATGAGTTCGTCGAAGTCAAGCTGCGCTCGCCCGAGGCCTATGCGCTCAATCCGTCGGGCAAGGTGCCGATCCTGATCGACGGCGACCTGAAGATCACGGACTCGGCAGCGATCTGCGTCTATCTGGCGGACAAGCACGCCGACCATGGCATGGGCGCCAGTCCCGGCCTTGCCGGCCGCGCCGAGATGGATTCCTGGATGCATTTCGCGCAGAGCGAGCTGGAAGCACCGCTCTGGAACAAATTGCGCCACCGCTTCCTGCTGCCGAAGGACGTGCGGGTCGATGTCGGTCCGGCCGCGGCCTATGATTTCGCGTCCGAAGTGAAGGCGCTGGACCGGCGGCTTGGCGATAAGCTATTTGCGTTGGGCGATCGCTTTTCCGCTGTCGACGTGCTGCTCGGCGACATGGGCGGCTGGGCCCGCGCTGGCCGCTTTGTGATCGACTCCGAGCGCGTCAACGCCTATTTCGACCGCGTGCTGTCGCGACCTGCTCGTGACCGCGCGCAAGCCAATGCATCGGCCCGAAAATCGGAACCGATTTTCGGAAAGCACGATGCATAGAGTCAAACATGTTAGAGCGTCCTTTGCGCGTCCAAGATGACGCGCGGCGCTCTAATGGCGGAGCCATGAAATGAAGCTCAACATCAATACCGATTTCACCAAGTTCCCGCGCGCTGTCTCGGTGCTTGCGGCCGGCGAGGCGGGCCTGGCGATACCTTACGACAATGCGGTGTTGCCGCATGACGAGCGGCATCTGCGCCGCCGCGCCATCGAAACCGCGGGCGGCGACAAGGTCCTGGTCGACCTGCCCGAGCCTGTAGCGCTCGCTAATGGCGACCGGCTGGTGCTGGAGGACGGCCGCCAGCTCGAGATCGTCGCGGCGCCGGAAGAAGTCTACGACATCCGCGCCCGCGACGCCGTACATCTCACCGAGCTTGCCTGGCACATCGGCAACCGTCACCTGGCAGCAAGCATCGAGCCAGACCGCATCCTCATCCTGCGCGACCATGTCATCAAGGCGATGCTCGAAGGCCTCGGCGCCACGGTCAACGAGGTTCTGCTGCCGTTCAGCCCGGTGCGCGGCGCCTATTCCGGGCATGGCCACGATCACGGCCATTCGCATGACCACCATGATCATGACCACGACGACCACGATCATGCGCACGACCATCATCACCACGATCACCACCATCATCATGACTGAGCGGCTTTCCACCGTCGCGCTGCTGCGGCTGATGGCCTGGCTGTCGCCGTCCTTTCCGGTCGGCGGCTTCTCCTACAGCCACGGCCTCGAGCGCGCCGTGTATGACGGGCTGATCGCCGATCGCCAGGATCTCGCCGGCTGGCTGGAGACGCTGGTCGAGATGGGCTCCGGCTGGAACGATGCCGTGCTGTTCGCCGAAAGCTGGCGGCGCGCGCGCGACGGCGGTGATCTGCCGGAAATCGCCGCGCTGGCCGAGGCGCTCGCCGGATCGCAGGAGCGTCATCTCGAAACCATGCTGCAAGGTTCGGCCTTCCTCCAGGCGGCATCCGCCTGGTCGTCGCCAGTGCTGCAGCGTCTGCCGGCTGATTGCCCTTATAGCGTCGCAGTCGGCGCCATTGCCGGGAGCAGCGGCATCGGCCCTTCGGAGGCGCTGTCCGCCTTCCTGCAAGCTTTCTTCTCCAACCTCTTGCAGGCGGCGATCAGGCTCGGCGTCGTTGGCCAAACCGACGCCGTCGCATTATTAGCCGGCTTTGAAACTTTGGCCATCGCTACGGCTGCCCGCGCCGCGGCGTCGACGCTCGACGATTTAGGCGGCGCAGCCTTCATGTCCGACATCATGGCGATGAAGCACGAGACACAATACTCGCGGCTGTTCCGCTCATGACCCTTCTCGCCTTCATCCTCTCCTTCGTCCTGCTCATAATCACCACGCTGCATGTCTATTGGGGCATAGGCGGCATCTGGCCGGGCACCGATCAGGCGTCCTGCGCCCGCGCCGTGGTCGGCTTTCGCGGCGTCGACGAGATGCCGTCGACCTTCGCGAGTTTCGCAGTCGCTGCTTGCCTGGCGCTCGCGACGCTCTGGCCGCTGGCGCTCGCCGGTGTCTTTGCGACGCCCTTTCAAAGGGAAGGGCTGGCCGCCACGGCGCTGCTGATCGGCCTCGTCTTTCTTGGCCGCGGTATCGCCGGCTTCACGCCCTGGTGGCGCCGGCTCGCGCCGGAGCAGCCTTTCGCGCGACTCGACCAGCGCTTCTATTCGCCGCTCTGCCTGGTGATCGGGCTGGGCTTTGCAATCCTTGCCATCACGGAGTTTCCGGCATGATGTCGAAAAACGGTCCTCTTCGCATCGGCATTGGCGGTCCCGTCGGCTCGGGCAAGACGACGCTCACCGAGAAGCTCTGCAAGGCGTTGCGCGACGACTTCTCCATCGCCGTCGTCACCAACGACATCTACACCAAGGAGGATGCGATGATGCTCGCGCGGCTACAAGCATTGCCGGAGGAGCGCATCGTCGGCGTCGAGACCGGCGGCTGCCCGCACACGGCCATTCGCGAGGACGCCTCGATCAATTTGCGGGCAATCGCCGAGCTGAACAAAAAATTCCCGGATCTCGACATCATCTTCATCGAGTCCGGCGGCGACAATCTCGCCGCCACCTTCTCGCCCGACCTCGCCGATCTGACCCTCTATGTCATCTCGGTCTGCCAGGGCGAGGAAATCCCGCGCAAGGGCGGTCCGGCCATCACCCGCTCCGATTTTTTGATCATCAACAAGAGCGATCTTGCGCCCTATGTGAACGTCAACCTCGACGTCATGGAAAGCGACGCCGTGCGCATGCGCGGCAAGCGTCCCTTCGGCTTCACCGACCTGTCGCGCGGCAAGGGCCTGCAGGAAGTGATCGACTTCATCGTCGAGCAGGGCGGGCTGCAGTCGGCACGCCCGGCGGCCTGAGCCACCAGTTATCGGTTGCTGGCAGCCGCGCTGCGCGGCATTGTCTGGAGCAATTCCAGGAAAAGTGCGTAGCGGTTTTCCGTCCGGAATTGCGTAGAACAAGACTTAACCGGAGGATTTTCGATGAGCCTTGCCCGCCTGCACAAGGAACCGCTGAGCAACCTGCCCTATTATGAGGAACGGGTCGATCTCGCCGCCGCCTTCCGCTGGACCGCCCGGCTCAACATGCATGAGGCTGTGGCCAACCACTTCTCGCTGTCCGTCAGCGAGGACGGCACGAAGTTCCTGATGAACCCGAACCAGGTGCATTTCTCGCGCATCAAGGCGAGCGACCTGCTGTTGATCGACGCCAACGATCCCGAAACGCTGTCCGGTCCCAACGCGCCCGACCCGACCGCCTGGGGCCTGCATGGCGCCATCCATCGCAACGTCCCGCATGCGCGCTGCGCCATGCATGTGCATTCGATCCACGCCACCGTGCTTGCCTCGCTGGCCGACTCGACGCTGCCGCCGATCGACCAGAACTCCGCCATGTTCTTCAACCGCCATGTCGTCGACGCCCATTATGGCGGGCTGGCCTTCGAGGAAGAAGGCGAGCGCTGCTCGCAGCTTCTGACAGACCCCAAGGTCAAGGTGATGGTCATGGGCAATCACGGCGTGATGGTCATCGGCGATAGTGTCGCCGACACCTTCAACCGCATGTTCTATTTCGAGCGCGCCGCCGAGACCTATATCAAGGCGCTGTGGACCGGCCGCCCGCTGCGCACGCTTTCCGACGAGATCGCCGAGAAGGCCGCACGCGAAATGGACGATTATCCGGGACAGGCCGAACGCCATCTGGCCGAGTTGAAGGCGATCCTCGACGAGGAAGAGCCGGTCTACCGGAACTGAGCAGCCATCCTTCCTTCTCCCCGTTAGACGGGGAGAAGGTGCCCGAAGGGTGGATGAGGGACGGCGCCGACCTCGGTGGTCTCGTTCAGAGTCCGAGTTCCCGGCGCAATTCCTTGGCGCTGTTGATGACGATGGCGCCGGGCGGACCTGCCATCGGCGCCTCCGGCCAGAAGATCGTCTTCATGCCCGCCGCCAGCCCGGCCATGGCGCCGGTGAGGCTGTCGTCGACGGCAAATGCGTCCGCCGGATCGACGCCGGCAAGATAAGCAGCGCGCAGGAAGGGCTCGGGAAGCGGCTTGCCGTCGATCACGTCGTTGCGACTGACCGTACGCATGCCGGGATAGGCGAGGCCCACTGCGTTCAAATTGGCATCGACGATAAGCCGGTCGGAGTTGGAGACCACCGCCTGCTCGACGCCGAGCGCGCGCAATTCGTTGAACACCTCGATCGCGCCGGGGCGCGGCTTCAGCGTCTCGGCCAGCGGCAGATAGTGGTCGTATTTGCGCATGATCCACTCGTCGAAGGGCAGGTCGAGCCCGAACTGATCGCGCAGCATTTCGTAGACCGGCCATGCGGCGATGCCCAGGACGCGCTCATGCAGGTCGACCGGCGGCGCGATGCCGACGCCGCGCAGCGCCGCTACGAGGGCTGCCTCATGCAGCGGCTCGCTGTCGACCAGCGTCCCGTCCATGTCCCAGAAAACGGCTCTCGGCGTCATGCGCGGCTCCCTTCGCCGATCCCCTTAGTCGGTTTCCCGGTCGAGATAAACCGTCCCGCCGGCAAATGGTTGGGCAAGCGACGAATTGATCCTTCGGGACCCGGCGAGGTTGGCAAGCAATTGCTCTCTCGATAGGCAATTGCGCGCGGGCATATTCACTGTAAGCTATGGCGCGCCCGTTTCAGCATTCTACGGGCTGGGAGGCAGGACGTGAATTCGCGACAGGAAATCGGCAGCACCAGGTTGGACGACGCCGCGCGCGCCGGCTGGCTTTATTATGTTGCCGGCAACACGCAGGACCAGATCGCCGCCAAGCTCGGCATTTCAAGGCAGACGGCGCAGCGGCTGGTATCGCTTGCCATGTCGGAGGGCCTGATCAAGGTGCGGGTCGATCATCCGATCGCCAACTGCCTCGACCTTGCCGCGCGGCTGAAGTCACGTTTCGCACTCGACCTCGTCGAGGTGGTGCCGAGCGATCCGACGTCGAGCTCGACGACGATCGGCATCGCCGAGGCGGCGGCCGCCGAGATCGAACGCCGGCTGCGCTCGGAAGCGCCTATCGTCATGGCGATCGGCACCGGACGCACGCTGAAGGCGGCGATCGAGCAGCTGCCGCCAATGGAATGCCCGCAGCACAAGGTGGTGTCGTTGACCGGCAACATCTCGCCCGATGGCTCGGCGGCTTTCTACAACGTCATTTTCACCATGGCCGACCGCGTCAAGGCACGATCCTTCCCGATGCCGCTGCCGGTCATCGCCTCTTCACCGGAAGAGCGCGAGATGCTGCTCAACCAGCCCATGATCCAGCCGACCCTGGCGCTGGCCGCCGAGGCCGACGTCACCTTTATCGGTATCGGCGATCTCGGCCCGAAGGCGCCGCTCTATGAGGACGGCTTCATCTCGGAAAGCGAGTTGAAGGCGCTGCAGAAGGCGGGTGGCATCGCCGAGATCGTCGGCTGGGTGTTCGACCGCGAAGGCCGCATGATCGAAGGCATCACCAACGACCGCGTGTCCTCCGCCGCCTTGCCGTCGCGGGAGAAGTCGCTGGTCATTGCTTTGGCCATGGGCGAACGCAAGCTGCCGGGCATCCTGGCCGCCGTCAATCGCCGGCTGGTCAACGGCCTGATCACCGATGAGCGCACGGCCACGGCCCTGCTCGGCGGCTGACTGCCGATAAAAGGAGCCGGCTATTGCGAGGGGCCGCGCGGATCGTTGCCGTCGAGAAAGCCCATGTCGCGCTGCAGATGTTCCGATAATTCGCGGACATCGACATAGCCGCGCCTGCGGCCTGAAAACCATGAGAATTCCCCGCGCCAGCATAAAAAACCAGCTGCGCGCGGGTGTGGAAACGAGCTTTTCCTGTATCGTTGTCATGATCTTCAGCCTTCGCCATGCTTGAACTGGATTGATCGTCGATCCCAAATATCGGGTTGGCCGGTTCGTGCTTCCAATTAAACCTCGATCATGACCCATAAGGAGGCCTTATGCCCGATCTCAGCTCTCCGCAGCTTGCGCCGCTGCCGCCGCTGCAGGCGATCCGGGTGTTCGAAGCGGTGGCAAGGCACCTGTCCTTCACCAAGGCGGCGCAAGAACTGGGCATGACCCAGGCCGCGGCGAGCTATCAGATCAAGGTGCTCGAGGAGCGCATCGGTGCGCCGCTGTTCCTGCGCCGTCCAAGGCAGATTAAACTGACCGAGCCCGGCCAGCGTCTGGCGCCCGCCGTCAGCGAGGCCTTCGCCATTCTGGGTCAGGCCTATGCCGCGGCGCGCGGCGGCGCCGACGGCCTGCTATGCGTCACCACCGTGCTGACCTTTGCCTCGAACTGGCTGGCGCAGCACTTGGGCGCGTTCCAGCTCGCTCACCCCGCACTTGCCGTGCGGCTCGACACGTCGAGCCGCCTGACCGATTTCGCGCGCGAGGATGTCGATCTCGCCATCCGCTCCGGCGGCGGCAAGTGGCCAGGGCTGGAGTCCCATAAACTGCTCGACGCCGATTTCACGCCGATGCTGAGCCCGAAGCTCGCGGCGAGCATCGGCGGCGTCAACGAGCCGGCGGACCTGTTGCGCCTGCCGATCCTCGATCCCGGCGACATCTGGTGGACGCAATGGTTCGAGGCCGCCGGCGTTGCCGGGCATGACCTCGCCAGGCGGCCCGGCTCAAGCATGGGCGCGCAGGCCTATGAGGCGAATGCGGCAATGGCCGGCCACGGCGTCGCCATCCTGACCAGGGCTTTGTTCAAGAACGAGATCGCCGATGGCCGTCTGGTCCAGCCCTTCGACCTGGTCGGTGACAATGGCCATGCCTACTGGCTGGTCTATCCGACGGCGCGCCGCAACGTGCCGAAGATCCGCGCCTTCCGCGACTGGATCCTGGCCGAGATCGCTTGCCCGTAAGCCGACCCTGGTCTCATCTTCGAAAGTTGCCGACCACGTCGCCGGACCGGGTCACGTTGCGTCATTTCTGCTGCGCTGCAGCATAGATTTCGGCTTGACATAAATCACAGCAAGTGAGTAATTGCCCAAAGCCAAGGCAAATGCTCATCTTGGTTTATGGGAGGAATTTTGATGAAACTTCGCACGCTCACCCTGGGCCTGTTGTCGGCCAGCGCCCTTGCTTTCGCCGCGCATGCCGAATCCATCACCATCGCCACCGTCAACAACGGCGACATGGTCCGCATGCAGAAGCTGACGGACGACTTCACCAAGGCTAACCCCGACATCCAGCTCAACTGGGTCACGCTTGAAGAGAACGTGCTGCGCGAGCGCGTCACCACCGACATCGCCACCAAGGGTGGCCAGTACGACGTCATGACCATCGGCACCTACGAGGTTCCGATCTGGGCCAAGCAGAGCTGGCTCCTGCCGCTCGACAAGCTCGGCGACGACTACGACGTCAAGGACATCATCCCGGCCATCGCCGGCGGCCTTTCGGTCGACGGCAAGCTCTATGCCGCGCCCTTCTACGGCGAAAGCTCCTTCGTCATGTACCGTAAGGACCTGATGGAGAAGGCTGGTCTCAAGATGCCCGACGCGCCGACCTGGGACTTCATCAAGCAGGCCGCCGACAAGATGACCGACCGCGCCAACGGCGTGAACGGCGTGTGCCTGCGCGGCAAGGCCGGCTGGGGCGAGAACATGGCCTTCCTCACCGCCATGTCGAACTCCTTCGGCGCGCGCTGGTTCGACGAGAACTGGAAGCCGCAATTCGATCAGCCCGAGTGGAAGAAGACGCTGCAATTCTATGTCGACCTGATGAAGGCCGACGGTCCGGAAGGCGCTTCGTCCAACGGCTTCAACGAGAACCTGGCGCTGTTCCAGCAGGGCAAGTGCGGCATGTGGATCGACGCCACCGTCGCGGCGTCCTTCGTTTCCGATCCGAAGGCCTCGCAGGTCGCCGACAAGGTCGGCTACGCGCTGGCGCCCGACAATGGTCTCGGCAAGCGCGGCAACTGGCTGTGGGCGTGGTCGCTGGCGATCCCCGCCGGCACCCAGAAGGCCGATGCCGCCGAGAAGTTCGTCTCCTGGGCAACCAGCAAGCACTATGCCGAACTGGTCGCCTCTAAGGAAGGCTGGGCCAACGTTCCGCCCGGAACGCGTTCCTCGCTCTACGCCAATGCGGAGTACCAGAAGGCAGCGCCCTTCGCGAAGATGACGCTGGACTCCATCAACGCCGCCGACCCGACGCATCCGACCGTCAAGCCGGTGCCCTATGTCGGCGTGCAGTTCGTCGCCATTCCTGAATTCCAGGGCCTCGGCACCACCGTCGGCCAGCTCTTCTCGGCGGCGCTCGCCGGCCAGTCGAGCGTCGACGATGCGCTGAAGCAGGCGCAGGACGCGGCCACCGCGGCGATGACCGAAGGCGGCTACATCAAGTAAGGCTCCTCCCGGTGCCGAATGCCGGTCGCCTACCATGACCGGCAGGTGGCCGCCCGAAACCCAGTTCGGGCGGCCACTTTTCAAAATCGGGAAGATTCTGGCACAATTCTGAAAATCCGGCTGACTTTGGGAGGGTGACCGTCATGGCTACTCAGCAAACCCGTTCGATTGCCCGTTTCATGATGGCGCCATCGGTGATCCTGCTGTTCGTCTGGATGATCGTGCCGCTCGCTTTCACGCTCTGGTTCTCGTTCCTGCAATACAATCCGCTGAACCCGATCCGCGACGGCTTCGTCGGTCTGTCCAACTACAAACTGTTCTACGACAATCCGGCGTTCTTCGCCGCCATTCTCAACACCCTGACTATCGTCGTGGCGGTCCTCTTGATCACCATCATTGGCGGCATTCTTCTTGCGCTGCTGCTCGACCAGCCGATCTGGGGCCAGGGCATCGTGCGCATCCTGGTCATTTCGCCGTTCTTCGTCATGCCGCCGGTTGCGGCGCTGGTCTGGAAGAACATGATCATGCACCCGCAATACGGTGTCTTCGCCGACATTGCGCGCTTCTTCGGCGCCCAGCCTATCGACTGGTTCGGCCAGCATCCGCTGACGGCGGTCATCATCATCGTCGCCTGGCAATGGCTGCCCTTCGCGACGCTGATCCTGTTGACGTCCCTGCAGTCGCTCGACGGCGAGCAGAAAGAGGCAGCCGAGATGGACGGCGCCGGCTTCATCAGCCGTTTCATCTATCTGACGCTGCCGCACATGTCGCGCGCCATCACCGTCGTCATCCTGATCCAGACGATCTTCCTGCTCTCGATCTATGCCGAGATCCTGGTCACCACCAATGGCGGCCCGGGCTATGCCTCCACCAACCTGCCTTTCCTGGTCTACCAGAAGGCGCTGCTGGAGTTCAAAATCGGCCAGGCGTCCGCCGGTGGCGTGATCGCCGTCATTCTGGCCAACATCGTTGCCTTCTTCGCCATGCGCGCCGTCGGCAAGAACCTGGACAAATAGGGAGGTCAAGATGGCACGCGCAGTCACCACCCAGCACAAGACCATCGCCACGGCCGCGGCCTGGATCGTCGCCCTGCTGATCTTCTTTCCGATCCTCTACACGATCATCACCTCGTTCAAGTCGGAGCAGGAGGCGATCCAGGGCTTCGCCCTGATCCCGTCCGGCACCATGGAAAGCTACGCCGAGGTGCAGGCGCAGAGCGGCTATTTCAAGTTCTTCCTGAACTCGGTGATCCTGGCGGTCGGCTCCACCGTCCTGGCTCTCCTGGTCGCGGTCCCGGCGGCATGGTCGATGGCCTTCTCGCCGACCAAGCGCACCAAGGACATCCTGATGTGGATGCTCTCGACCAAGATGATGCCGGCGGTCGCGGTGCTGTTCCCGATCTACCTGATCTTCCGCGACACCGGCCTGCTCGACAGCCGCATCGGCCTCACCATCATGCTGATGCTGATCAATCTGCCGATCGTGGTCTGGATGCTCTACACCTATTTCCGCGAGATCCCCGGCGAAATCCTCGAAGCGGCGCGCATGGACGGCGCCTCGCTTTGGAACGAGATCATCCATGTGCTGACGCCGATGGCGGTTCCCGGCATTGCCTCGACCATGCTCTTGAACATCATCCTGGCCTGGAACGAAGCGTTCTGGACCATCCGGCTCACCACCACCAATGCCGCGCCGCTCACCGCCTTCATCAGCTCCTTCTCCAGCCCGCAAGGCCTGTTCTGGGCCAAGCTTTCGGCGGCCTCGACGCTGGCGATCGCGCCGATCCTGATCATGGGCTGGTTCAGCCAGAAGCAGTTGGTGCGCGGCCTCACCTTTGGTGCTGTGAAATAGAGGCGGTGCCGTGAAGTAACAGCAACGCCAAGCAGCGGACGGCGAAAATCCCCCGGGAGGAAACCATGGGAAACATCACACTCAAGAACGTCTCCAAGTCCTTCGGGTCGACGACGATCATTCCAGACATCGATCTCAATATTGAGGATGGCGAGTTCGTCGTGTTCGTCGGTCCGTCCGGCTGCGGCAAGTCCACGCTGCTGCGCCTGATCGCCGGGCTTGAGGACGTCAGCGGCGGCACCATCACCATCGACGGCCGCGACGTCACCCAGGAGGCCCCGGCCAAGCGCAAGCTCGCCATGGTGTTCCAATCCTACGCGCTCTACCCGCATATGACGGTCGCCAAGAACATCGCCTTCCCGCTGAAGATGGCCGGCGAGGACCAGGCGACCATCGACAAGAAGGTCAAGGACGCCGCGCGCGTCTTGAACCTCACCAACTATCTCGAGCGCCGCCCGGGCCAGCTCTCCGGCGGCCAGCGCCAGCGCGTCGCCATCGGCCGCGCCATCGTGCGCCAGCCTTCGGCCTTCCTGTTCGACGAGCCGCTCTCCAACCTCGACGCAGCGCTTCGCGGCACCATGCGGCTGGAGATCAGCGAGCTGCATCATCAGCTGAAGACGACGATGGTCTACGTCACCCACGACCAGGTCGAAGCCATGACCATGGCCGACAAGATCGTCGTGCTCAACGCCGGTAACATCGAGCAGGTCGGCTCGCCCATGGAGCTTTACAAGACGCCGAAGAACCTCTTCGTCGCAGGCTTCATCGGCTCGCCAAAGATGAACATGATCGAAGGTGCGCCGGCGGAGAAGTATGGCGCCAAGACCATCGGCGTCCGGCCCGAGCATCTCAACATCTCGACCACTTCCGGCGACTGGAAGGCGACGGTCGGCGTTGCCGAGCATCTGGGTTCCGATACCTTCCTGCACGTCCAGGCCGATGGCATCGGCACCGTCAACGTCCGCGCCGATGGCGAGGTCGCGGTGAGGCATGGCGACACCGTCTATCTGACCCCGGACAAGACCAAGCTCCATCGCTTCGGCGCCGACGGCAAGGCGCTGGCCCAGTGAGGATGGGAGAGTGAGGATGGGAGAGTGAGGTTGAAAGGCAAATCGGCGCTGATCACCGGATCGGCGCGCGGCATCGGCAGGGCCTTCGCCGAAGCCTATGCGCGCGAAGGTGCGACGGTGGCGATTGCCGACATCAACCTGGAAGCGGCGGAAGCGACCGCGAAGGCGATCGGTCCCGCGGCTTACGCGGTCCAGCTCGACGTCACCGACCAGTTCTCGATCGAGGCCGCGGTGAAGGCGGTCGAGGCAAGGGCCGGCGGTGTTGACGTGCTGGTCAACAACGCGGCGATCTTCGACCTGGCGCCGATCGTGGAGATAACGAAGGCGAGCTATGAAAGCTTGTTCGCGGTCAATGTCGCCGGCACTTTGTTCATGCTGCAGGCCGCTGCCCGCTCCATGATCGCGCGCGGTAAAGGCGGCAGGATCATCAACGTGGCGAGCCAGGCCGGCCGCCGCGGCGAGCCGCTTGTCGCCGTCTATTGCGCCACCAAGGCCGCCGTCATTTCGCTCACCCAATCGGCCGGGCTCGATCTCATCAAGCATCGCATCAACGTCAACGGCATCGCGCCGGGCGTCGTCGACAGCGACATGTGGGATCAGGTCGACGCGCTGTTCGCCAAATATGAGAACCGGCCGAAAGGCGAGAAGAAGCGGCTGGTCGGCGAAGCCGTTCCCTACGGCCGCATGGGCAGGCCGGAGGACCTCGCCGGCATGGCGGTTTTCCTCGCCAGCGACGAGGCCGAATACATCGTCGCCCAGACCTACAATGTCGATGGCGGCCAATGGATGAGTTGACGGGGATGGGTTGAGGGGGAGGCGCTTCTCTCTTTCCTCCGGAGAAGACGCCGCGGGGCAGGTGAGGGGCAGCATACTGGAGCACCAGGTGTTGCCCCTCATCCTCGCTCCCTCGAAGGAGGCGGAACAGTCGGGCCGCAGATCGGCCAAAGGGTAAATGAGATGACCGTAAAACTCTCTTCCTCCAACCTCGCCAAGCTGCCGGCCAAGGTCGCCGGCCCGAAATATGACCGCTCCGCCCTGAAGGCGGGCATCGTCCATTTCGGCGTCGGCAACTTCCACCGCTCGCACCAGGCGGTCTATCTCGACGACCTGTTCGGCGCCGGCGACGGCCATGACTGGGGGTTGATCGGCGCCGGCGTGTTCGAGGGTGAGAAGATCGGCCGCTCCAAGCTGGAAGAGCAGGACTGGCTGACCACTGTCGTCGAGCAGGACCAGGGTCATATGAGCGCCCGCGTCACCGGCGCCATGATCGATTTCCTGACGCCTGGCGATGCTGCCGCGATCATCGACCAGCTCGCCGATCCGGCGATCAGGATCGTCTCGCTGACCATTACCGAAGGCGGCTATTTCATCGACCCGGCTTCCGGCAAGTTCAACCCGGCCCATCCCGACATCGTTGCCGACGCACAGCCGGGCGCGGCGCCGAAAACCGTGTTCGGCATCATCCTTGCCGGGCTGTTGCGCCGGCGTTCCGACGGCATCGTGCCGTTCACCGTCATGTCCTGCGACAACATCCCCCACAACGGCCACGTCACTTCCGACGGTGTCATCGGGCTGGCCCGGCTGATCGACGAGGACCTGGCCAAATGGGTGGAAGACAAGGTCGCCTTCCCCAATGGCATGGTCGACCGCATCACGCCGGCCACCACCGACCGCGAGCGCAAGATCCTCGCAGACGATTTCGGCCTGGAGGACAATTGGCCGGTGTTCTGCGAGCCGTTCAAGCAATGGGTGCTGGAGGATCACTTCACCGCTGGCCGCCCGGCACTGGAAAAGGTCGGCGTGCAGTTCGTCAAGGATGTCTCGCCCTACGAGCTGATGAAGATCCGCATCCTCAATGGCGGCCACGCCACGATCGCCTACCCAGCCGGGCTGATGGACATCCATTTCGTCCATGAAGGCATGCAGGAGCCGCTGGTGCGCGCGTTCCTCTCGAAGCTCGAGCATGACGAGATCATCCCGACCGTGCCGCCCGTGCCGGAAACCGATCTGGAGGAGTACTACCAGCTCATCGAGCGCCGTTTCTCCAACCCCAAGATCGGCGACACCATCCGTCGGCTTTGCCTGGACGGTTCCAACCGCCAGCCGAAATTCATCATCCCGACGATTGCCGACCGGCTGAAGGCAGGCAAGGGCGTCGCCGGTCTCGCGCTGGAATCGGCCTTGTGGTGCCGCTATTGCTTCGGCACCACCGACAGCGGCGCCGTCATCGAGCCGAACGACCCGAGCTGGGATCGCATGCGGGCGACCGCCAAGGCGGCGAAGGACGATCCGAAGGCCTGGCTGGCGATGGAGGACATCTATGGCGATGTCGGCCGCTCGCCAGTCTTCGCCGAGGCCTTCGCCCATGCCCTGAAGGTCCTGTGGGCGAACGGCGCGCGCGAAACCCTGACGCGCTATCTCGCCGGGAAGCTCTAGAGCGTGATCCCGAAAAGTGGGAACCGGTTTTCGGAAAAGATCACGCTTTAACAACGAGTTGGATCAGGATGACGATTCAGCGAAGCGTTGTCCTGATCTGAGACCCACCGGAAGCATGCCGCGATGACGCCTGAACTGGTCATCTTCGACTGTGACGGCGTGCTGGTCGACAGCGAGGCGCTTTCGGTCTCGGCGCTGCTCGGCATGATCGAGCTGGCCGGCGGCACGATCTCAGAGGACGCCGCCTACGAGCATTTCCTCGGCAAGAGCATGAAAAGCGTGCGCGAGATCCTCGGCCGCGACTTCGGGCTGGAGATCAGCGACCGGCATCTGACGGCCATGCGCGTCGACCTGATGCGCAAATTCCGCGAGGAATTGAAGCCGATCGCCGGCGTCAGGGAAGTGCTGCCGAAGCTCGGCCTGCCTTGCTGCGTCGCCTCTTCCGGCACGCTGGAACGCATCCGCTACGCGCTCGACGTCACCGGCCTGCTCCCCCTGCTCGAGCCGCATCTGTTCAGCGCCACGATGGTCAAAAGCGGCAAGCCGGCACCCGACCTTTTTCTCCATGCCGCCGCCAGCATGCGGGCGCATCCGCGCGACTGCCTGGTGATCGAGGACAGTCCCGCCGGCATCGCCGCGGCCCGCGCGGCGGGCATGCGCGTCTTTGCGTTCGCCGGTGGCTCGCACGCGTCCAATCCCGCCCTCAAGGCGCGGCTTGCGTCGACGGAGCCGGACTCTATATTCGCTGACA
This sequence comes from Mesorhizobium montanum, assembly GCF_033977145.1. Taxonomy (NCBI): domain Bacteria; kingdom Pseudomonadati; phylum Pseudomonadota; class Alphaproteobacteria; order Hyphomicrobiales; family Phyllobacteriaceae; genus Mesorhizobium; species Mesorhizobium montanum. The sequence continues at coordinate 74,580 of NZ_JAVIJF010000016.1, forward strand.
TGCTGCAACTACCCGATCTGATTGCAGGCCTGGGAGCGAGAGTAAAAGCATCTTGACGAAAAGCTTTGTTTGCGCGGTCGATGTCGGCACCGGAAGCGCTCGCGCGGGCATACTCGACTCGCGGGGCAACCTGCTCGGCCGCGCCGATTACCCGATCGCCATGCATCAGCCCAAGCCAGATCACGCCGAGCACGATTCGGAAGATATCTGGTCGGCGGTGTGCAAGGCCGTGCGGGTCGCTCTGCAGAAATCCGGCGTCACCGCGGGGGATATCGCCGGCATCTCTTTCGACGCCACCTGCTCGCTGGTTGTTCGCGATCGACAGGGCGGCCAGCTTGGTGTCTCGGTCACCGGCGAGAAGCGCTGGGACACCGTCGTCTGGCTCGATCACCGCGCCATCGCCGAGGCCGACGAATGCACGACCAGCGGTCATGCCGTTCTCGATTACATCGGCGGCGTGATGTCGCCGGAGATGGCGACACCGAAGCTGATGTGGCTGAAGCGTCATTTGCCGAAGACATGGGAAGAAGCCGGCTATCTGTTTGACTTGGCCGATTTCCTGACCTGGAAGGCAAGCGGCTCGCTTGCCCGCTCGCAATGCACGCTGACGGCAAAATGGACCTATCTCGCCCACGAGGACAGAAGCTGGCGGCGCGATTTCTTCGAGCTCGTCGGTCTCGGCGATCTGTTCGAGCATGGCAACCTGCCAGAAAAGGCAAGCCCGGTCGGCACCGATATAGGCCCGCTGACGGCGCAAGCAGCGGCTGAACTCGGGCTGACCGAGAAATGCCGGGTCGGCGCCGGGGTGATCGATGCCTATGCCGGCGCGCTCGGCGTTCTGGGCGGCTTTGCCGGCGATGAGCAAAACATCAGCCGGCATCTGGCGCTGATCGCCGGCACGTCTTCCTGCGTCATGGCCATGTCGCGCGACCCGCAGCCCTTTGCCGGCGTCTGGGGTCCTTATTACGGCGCGGCGTTGCCGACGCTGTGGCTGTCCGAAGGCGGCCAGTCGGCCACCGGCGCGCTGCTCGACCACATCATCCGCTGGCATGGCGCCGGCGCCGAGCCGGACGCGGCCATGCATATGAAGATCGCCGGGCGCGTCGCCGAGTTGCGCGCCGAGGATGGCGACGCGCTGGCGGCGCGGCTGCACGTGCTGCCGGATTTTCACGGCAACCGTTCGCCGCTCGCCGACCCGCACGCGGTCGGCGTCATCAGCGGCCTGACGCTCGATTCCTCCTTCGACAGCCTGTGCAAACTCTACTGGCGCACCGCGGTCGGCATAGCGCTCGGCGTGCGCCATGTGCTCGAGGCGCTGAACGAGAACGGCTATCTGATCGACACGCTGCATGTCACCGGCGGCCACACCAAGAACCCGCTGCTGATGGAGCTCTATGCCGACGCCACCGGCTGCACGGTGGTCGAGCCGCTGGCCGACGAGGCGGTGCTGCTTGGCACCGGCATGGTGGCGGCGACCGCCGCCGGGCTCTACGGCGACCTCAGCGCCGCTTGCGTCGCCATGCAGCAGGGCGGCAGGACGCGCGCGCCCAACAAGGCCGCCGGCGCCCGCTTCGACCGCGACTACCGCATCTTCCTCGAAATGCACCGCCAGCGGCAGTCGCTCGACGCGATTGGGTAGCTGATCATAACCTGACGTATCAGACATCTGCGGCAATTGAGGGCGGACATGATAACAGACCCTCTGGTTAGAGCTGAAATCGCTCAAGAGTGGACAGTTGTTGAGAGCTTGAAGAACTGGAGCCGCAGCGCAGCGTTGCCCGGCTTAATGGTCCAGATTGATCCCCCAGTTGAATTCTTCAACTTGCCTTTAGTCCTTGCCTACTGTGCCTTGGACAATTTCCTGCTGCAGTGCATTCATGAGGCCTTCTTCCCCATGCCTTCAACGCCGGGCCGCAAGAAACCGAAGCGATTTCAGTTGGCAGAGAGAATGAGCGCTTCGCGAAGCGCGCTAAATTGGATTGACTATGATCTCGTTACGAACGGGAGGAGCGCTCGGAACGACCTAGCTCACCGCGCTATCGTTGCCTCCGCCGCCGATTGCTTCAAATTTATCAATGCAGTCGGCGCTGAGTTGCGTGGCTGGGGAATCATTTCTTAGATAGTCGCGCCGCTTCAATGTAACCACGACAATTTCTTATTGCTTGCGCAGCGACTTGCCTGTCTCGGCGTCGAACAGATGGATGCTCTGCTCTTCGAACGTGTAGCGGACGGGCGCGCTCTGTTGCGGGCATTCGCGGGCCGGCACCAGCGCGCTGATCTCCTTGCCGCCCGAGCCGAACGTGACCAGCGCGTCATTACCGTGGAACTCGATGAGATCGGCGGTGCCCTGCAGCAGGTTTCCTGCGCCGGCGGTTCCGGCCGTCTTCAGATCCGGAGGCCGGATGCCGAGCACGACGCGATCGCCATCGCGCAAGCAGAAGTCGCTGCCTTCCACCGACAGCACCGTTCCGGCACCAGTAAGTGTCCAGCCATCCATCTTGCGGCCGACCGTGGCCTCGATGAAGTTCATGTTGGGCGTGCCGATGAAGCCGGCGACGAACAAATTGCCCGGACGGCGATAGATTTCCGCCGGTGAGCCGATCTGCTCGATCACACCGTCCTTCAAAAGCACGATGCGGTCGGCGAGCGTCATCGCTTCGAGCTGGTCATGCGTGACATAGACGGTGGTCGTCTTCAGCGATTGGTGCAGCCTGGCGATCTCGACGCGCATATGGTTGCGCAGCTTGGCGTCGAGGTTGGAGAGCGGCTCGTCGAACAGGAACACTTTCGGCGTCTTGATCATGGCGCGCGCGATCGCCACGCGCTGCTGCTGGCCGCCGGAAAGCTCGGTCGGCTTGCGGCCGAGATAGGGTTCCAGGCCGAGCGTCCGCGAGACCGCCTCGACCCGCTTCTTGATCTCGGCCGCCGGCACTTTCTGCCGCTTCAGCCCGAAGGCGATGTTGTCGAAGATGGTCATATGCGGATAGAGCGCGTAATTCTGGAACACCATGGCGATGCCGCGGTCGCCCGGGTCGAGATCGTTCACCACCTTGCCGCCGATCGACACCTCACCGCCGCTGATGTCTTCCAGCCCGGCCAGCATCCTGAGCAGTGTGGACTTGCCGCAGCCGGACGGGCCAAGGAAGACGACGAATTCATGCTCCTCGATCGACAGGTTGAGATCGCGGATGACGCTCGTGGCGCCATAGGCCTTGTCGACATGGGAGCAAACGATCGCGGACATTTGTTATCCCTTCTCGCCGGTAAGCAGGATCTGCAGCTTGACGTCCTGCGGCTTGCCTTCCGCGGCGCGCTCGAACGCCTTGATGCTTTCGGAGAAATCATAGGTGCCGGTGATCAGCGGCTTGAGGTCGACCTTGCCGGAGGCGATGAGCTGCAGGGCGCGGTCGAAGATGTTGGCATAGCGGAACACGGTCTCGATGCGCACCTCCTTCGAGATCGCCGCCGGCACATTGAGCTCGACCGGCTCCACCGGCAGCCCGACCAGCACCACCGCGCCTCCCGGCCGCACGATTTCGAACAGGTCGGCGAAGGCCTTCGGGCTGCCGCTCGCCTCGAACACGATATCGGCGCCCCAATTGTCGGTCGCGGTCCGCACCGCATCGACCATCGATTGCTCGCCGATATTGACCGGCACGATGCCCGGATACTGGGCAGCGATCTTCAACTTCGGGGCGGAGAAATCGGAGATCAGAACTTTCGAGCAGCCGCCCGCCAGGGCGGCCAGAGCGATCATGATGCCGATCGGGCCGCAGCCGATGACGACGGCGACATCGCCGGGCACGATGCGGGCCCGCGCTGCCGCCTGCATGCCGATGGCGAAGGGCTCGACCATCGCGCCCTCGCCGAAGGAGACATTGTCCGGCAGCTTGTAGGTGAAGGCCGCGGGGTGAACCGCGTAGGGCGCGAGCACGCCATGCACCGGCGGCGTCGCCCAGAAGCGGACGTCGGGGTCGACATTGTAGATGCCGAGCTTCGTTGCGCGCGACGCAAGGTTCGGCACGCCGGGCTCCATGCAGACGCGGTCGCCGACCTTCAGGTTCGCGACATTGTCGCCGACCTCGACGATCGTGCCCGACGCCTCATGGCCGAGCACCATGGGCTGGCGCACGATATAGCTGCCGATGGCACCATGCGTGTAATAATGCACGTCGCTGCCGCAGACGCCGACGGTGTGGATGGCGATCCTGACGTCGTCCGGACCGACATCGAGCGGCAGCGCGATCTCGCGCAGCGACAGTTCGCCTTTTTTCTCAAGCACCAGTGCACGCATCGGGTAAGCCTCACTTCAACTCTTCTTTTGCCGGAAAACGGAATTCAGGAAGCCGCTCAACACGCCGAGGAACAGCAGCGGCGGCAGCGACAGCAGCACGACCGAAGCGTTGAGGATGCCCCAGGGCACGTTCATGCCTTGCTGCGACAGTTCGGACGCGACGATCGGCAGGGTCTTGGCGTTCGAGCTCGACAGCATCAGCGCGATCAGGAATTCGTTCCAGACCAGCACGAAGCTGAAGGCGACGGCGCCGGCGAGCGAGCGCGCCGCGACCGGCAGCGCGATCCGCCAGAACACCGAATAGGCGCCATAGCCGTCGACGAAGGCCGCCTCCTCGATCTCCTTCGGCACAGCCTGGAAGGCCGGGAAGGCGAGCCACATGATGACGGAGATGGTGAGCAGCGAATAGGTGACGATCAACGCCGGCAAAGTATCGTAGAGGCCCACCTGCAACCAGATCACCATCAGCGGAATGGCGACCGCCACCGGCGGCAGGAAGCGCAGCGACAAGACGAAGAACTGGATGTCGCCGGCAAAGCGGTTCGGATAGCGCGCCACCGCATAAGCCGCCGGCAGGCCGAGCGCGACGCCGATCAGCACGGCGCAGCCACAGGCGACGATCGAGTTGTAGAGGCCGGTCAGCACGCTGTCGCGGCCGAGGATGTAGCCGATATTGGCGAGCGTCGGCGTGAAGATCACCTTCGGCACGCGCGTGATGATGTCGACATTGTTCTTCAGCGCGTTGAGCGCCGTCCAGACAAGCGGGAACACGGCGAGGAATCCGGCCAGCGCCAGGATGGCCTTGGCGATCAGGCGGCCCGGTCTCATCCGATATTGCTTCATGCCTGCACCCGCTTCCACAGCAAGGTGAAGGTGATGACGGTTGCGATCATCATCAGCACCGCCATGGCCGAAGCGTAGGAGACCTTGCCGGATTCGATGAAACCTTGCGAGAAGGCGTACATGTCGAGCGTCTCGGTCGCGACGCCCGGCCCGCCGCGCGTCATCACATAGATCAGGTCGAAGGAGCGCAGCGACTCGATCATCTTGACGAACATCAGGCTGATCAGCGGCGCCTTGAGCATCGGCAGGGTGACATAGGCATGGATCTGCCAGCGCTTGGCGTGGTCGAGCCGCGCCGCCTCGATCGGTTGCGGCGGCAACGTCTCGAGCAGCTTGAGCACGATCACCGCGAAAAACAGCCCCCATTGCCAGACATCGACCGAAGCGACGGCGAACAGGGCGGTCGCGGGCTTGGACAGCGGATCGAAGATCAGCCCGCCGGTGACGAGCCGGTAGGGATAGGTGGCGATGCCGTAGAGCGGATGATAGGCGAACTTCCACACGAAGGCCGCCGAAACGCGCGGAAGAAGCACCGGGACGATGAACAAGAGGCAATAGACATTGCGCAGACGCGGCGCGGCGACCTCGAACATCAGCACGCCGAGCCCGATCGCCACCACCATCGTCGCCACGACGGTGACGATCTCCCATTTCACCGAAACCCAGACGGCGTTGAGGAAGCGGCGGTCGAGGAAGAGGTCGGCGAAGTTCGAGAACCAGACCCAGGAATAACCCGTCGTGCTCAGTTCGCGGTTCTGCAGGGCGATGATGATTGCGTAGAGCGTCGGCACCATCGACAGCACCAAAAGGATGACGAGGGTGGGAACGAGAAATGTGACCGGCAGGGAAGAGCGTCGGCGCATTGCCTATCCTCGGGTTGTCTCGGATGCCTTGGGATCGCTGTTGTGAACCCGCGGCGCACGGGTCCCGGCATTCCGACGAATGCCGCGGACTGCGCGCGCCGCGGGGGGAGGATTACTTCTTCTTCACCAGCTCGTTGGCGTAGGCCTCGAGCTCGTTGAGGCCGCCCTTGATGTCGGTGCGCGTGCCGGTGACCAGCTCTTCCAGGATGATGCCCCAGCGGTCGCCGAGATCGGGCCAGCGCGGATCCTGCCAGAAGTTCACCGCCGTCACCTTGCCGGTCTCGGCCAGCGCCTGGCCGAGATCGGCGCCGTAGATGTCGGCGAATTCCTTGCTGGAGAGGATGCTGGTGCGGTTGAGCTCGCCGAACTGATGCGCGTCGAGCCGGCGCTTCTCGTTCTCCTTCGACGTCGCCCAGGCGATGAACAGGCCGGCGCATTTCTTCGAGGCGTCATCCGCGTTGGCCTTGGTGGCGATGGCAAGACCGTGGCCGTAGCCGCCGCCCGGCAGTGGCGACGGCGGCGGCAGGAAGCCGATCTTGCCGACCACCTGCGAAGTCTTGGGATCGACCGCCATGCCCGACAGTGGCGTCGATTCGACGAGGATGGCGACCTGGCCGGACAGGAACGCGCCGGTCGATTCATCCCAGCTGCCTGTCTGTGTGCCGGGGGCGGAGTCCTTGAACAGCTTGAGATAGGTTTCCGTCGCCTTCACGGCCGCGTCCGAATTGAAAGCCGGCTTGTCGCCGTCGAACCACTTGCCGCCATAGGCCTTGAAGAACGGCATCCAGCGCCAGACATTGGCGCCCGAGCCGCGCGCGCCGCGCAGCGCGATGCCGTACATGCCCTTGTCGGGGTCGTTCAGCTTCGCCACATCGGTTATCAGATCGTCGAGCGTCTTCGGCGGCTGGATTCCGGCGGCTTCCAGCACGTCCTTGCGGTAGACCATCAGGTCGCCGCCGCCGGTCAGCGGCGCGAACCAGACCTTGCCGTCATAGGTGGCGACCTTCTGGCGGCCCGGATCGAAATCGGCGTAGTCATAGTCAGCCGGATAATAATCGGTCAGCGGCGCGATCCAGCCCGACGAGGCGAACAGCGCCACATTGGCCTCGTCGACATAGTAGACGTTGTAGTTGCCGACGGTGGAGGCGTCGGCGCGCGACTTGGCGCGACGGTCGTTCTCGTTGAGGTAGTCGATCTGGAACGAGGCGCCGGAGAGCTTCTTAAATTCGTCCTTGGAGTCCTCAAGCAGCGTCAGCCCGTCGCGCGGCTGCGCCAGCACCTTGACCGGCGCCGAGCAGGCCGGCGCCTGGGCCAGCGCAATCGTTGAAACGGAAGCGGTAAGCACGAACGCTGCGCCAAGGCTGGCAGCGAGCCGATATGGATTCATTGATTTTTCTCCTCCAGGAACAGTCGCGGGAAGCGGAAGTTCTCGGGCTAAGCGGCTTTCACCGTCGCTCGGGTGGCCTGCTACCCGTCGCCAAAATGCGGAGTTGTGAACGGCGAGACTAGAAGCCCCGGTGCAGCAGACCTGTACTTTTATGCATTGTGCGATGCAAAATATGGCGCCCGCGGAGTCTGCTACTCACACGAGTATCAGTATCGCCAGGATAGTTTCCGTTCGGCCGGATCAGGCCCGCAGCGTCAGCCGCTGCCGCGACAGTTTGCGATAGGATGACGGTGTCATCTTGTGCTTGCGCAGGAAGGCGCGGTTGAAGTTCGAGATGTTCATGTAGCCGACCTGGAAGCAGATGTCGGTGATCGGGATCTCGGTATCGGCGAGCAGCTTGCAGGCCTGCCATAGTCTCAGCTTGGCGATGTGGTCGCTGAAGGAATTGCCGGTGTTCTTCTGGAAGAAGCGCGAGAACGTGCTTTCGCTCATGCCGGCCAACGCCGCCACGTCCGGCAATTTCAGGTCCTCGGCGAAATGCTGGAACAGATAGGTCAGCGAACGCTGGATGATGTCCAGCGATTGAGCGTCGAGAAGCGGGGAGAAGTCCGGCGACGAGAGCAGCTCGTATTCGTCGGTGGCGGCCAGAAGGTCGAGCAGCTCGAGGAACAGGCGGAACCTTGCCAGCCCATGCACCTCTCCCATTCGTTCCATCAGTCCGGCGCCGTCGAGCGCCGTCTGGCCATGGAAGACCATGCCGCGTAGCGAGCGCTCCAGGAACGGCTCCAGCTCGCGCAGCTCCGGCAGCAGTCCGGACGAACCGCGCAGCCGTTCGAGATCGAACTGCAGCACGATATCGCGGCCCTCGATCAGTTCGCCGGGCTGCACCGCCGTCACCCAGTCATGCGGCAGGCCGCCGCCGACTATGGTCAAATAGCCCGGCCCGAACTCGCCGATATGGTCGCCGACCAGCACCACGCCTGACGATTTCCTGAGCAGATGGATTTCGTATTCGGGGTGAAAATTCCAGACATTGCGCTCCCACGGATAGTCGTCGAGCCGCCACAGAAAACTGTCGCTCGCCTCGGTCACGATGTGTTCGAAAGCGGGCACCGTGCGCGGGATCGCGGCCGTGTTCTTTCTGCGCCTGAACGGCATCAAAACCTCCCGACATGGTGCGCCGGCTGCAAAAGCTTGGGCATCCGTAGCAGCCCGCGGCCGGCAAATGAAAGAGGCGTCGAGGATTCCAGGCTACGCAACTGGCTCAATCGCTACCCGGCCCTCCTCCCTTGCCAAAATGTCGCATTTCGTTCACAAGGCGACGCAAACGGCGCCATTTTGCGCCGTGCGGCTTCCGGGCCCGGTCCCGATGCGCCGTGTTCTGAAAGAGCGGAACAATGTCTGCGATCAAAGCCGGCGCTCGCGCGCCGGAAAACCTTTGGCGTCAGGAAATCAGGGCGACGGTCGCGCTCGCCTGGCCGATGGTGCTGACCAATCTCGGCCAGACCGCCATGACCGCCACCGACGTCATGATGATGGGCCGTCTGGGGCCGGATACGCTGGCCAGCGGCGCGCTCGGCGCCAACCTCTATTTCATGCCGCTGATCTTCGGCCTCGGCCTGATGCTGGCAACCTCGCCGATGATGGCGACCGAGCTCGGCCGCCGCCGCCATTCGGTGCGCGACCTGCGCCGTACCGTGCGCCAGGGCGTGTGGCTGGCGATCCTGATCTCGATCCCGATCTGGCTCTTCCTCTGGCATGGCGAGAGCGTGCTTCTTGCCATGGGCCAGGAGCCGGCGCTCGCGCATCGGGCCGGCACCTATCTGCGCTGGTTGGAATGGGCGGTGCTGCCCTTCTATGGCTACATCGTGTTGCGTTCCTTCATCTCGGCGCTGGAGCGGCCGGGCTGGGCGCTGGTCATCGTTTTCGTCGCGGTCGCCTGCAACGCCTTCTTCAACTGGGTGTTCATGTTCGGCAATCTCGGCGTCCGGTCGATGGGCATTGCCGGCTCCGGTCTTGCCACCACACTGTCCAGCACGCTGATGTTCGTCGGCCTGGCCGGGGTGGTGATGCTGGAGAAGAAGTTCCGCCGTTACCAGTTGTTCGGCCGCTTCTGGCGCTCCGACTGGCCGCGCTTCCGCGGCCTGCTCAGGCTCGGCCTGCCGATCGCCGGCATCCTCGCCTTCGAGGTGACGATCTTCAACGCGGCGGCCCTGCTCATGGGCCTGATCGATGCGGATTCTCTGGCCGCCCATGCCATTGCCATCCAGATCGCCTCGATCTCGTTCATGGTGCCGCTCGGCCTCAACCAGGCGGTCACGGTGCGTGTCGGCCTCGCCCATGGCGCCGGCAATCCGGAGGGCGTTTCGCGCGCCGGCTGGACCGCTTTTGTCATCGGCGTCTCCTTCATGGCGCTGATGGGCCTGGTGATGATCCTGTGGCCGCAGGTGCTGATCAGCGCCTTCATCGATCTGGCCGATCCGGCCAATGCCAGGGTGATCACTTTAGCCGTGTCGTTCCTGGTGTTTGCAGCACTTTTCCAGATTTTCGATGGCGCCCAGGCGGTCGCTTCAGGCATGCTGCGCGGCCTGCACGACACCAAGGTGCCGATGATCTATGCGGCGATCGGCTATTGGGGCGTCGGCCTGCCGCTCGGCGTGCTGCTCGCCTTCCATTTCGGCCTGCACGGCGTCGGCATCTGGATCGGCCTGGCGTCGGGCCTGGCCGTCGTCGCGGCACTGCTCTTGGCGCGCTGGCTGCGGCGCGACCGCCTGGCGCCGGCACTGGCGTTCGGACATTGAAACAGGTGGCCGGATAGCCGGATGGTAGTCACATCTTAACATTGCAGCTCGCTAAACGACGCCTTTAGATCAGCCCACGAAACGTCCGTTAAGCACCAGCAGCTGTCAGTCAGACAATGTTCGGCAATGACCGCAACGGGGCCGGCAGCGGGCCGGCAGGTAACGGGCCGTTCGGTTGGATTGCGGACCTTTGAAGTGCAGGCGTCAGGGAGGAAGCAGCGCGTCGACGAGACGCTCGATCGTTTCCGCCACGCCGTCGGCAACCAGCGCCTCCCGGATTAGCCGCCGCTTGGTGGTGAAATGCGCGACGTCGGGCAGTTCGACGCGCGCGGCGACCTCGGCGGCGTGCAGAGCCGCCGCGGCAAGGTCCATGTGCAGCGCTTCGGCCGCGTCGAATTCGGGGATCGGCAACGTCCAGACCAGATTGTCGAAGTCGCGCGGGTCGCGTTGTCCGACTGGCTGAAGGTCCCTAACGCGATCGAGCACGATTCTCGTGTTCAGGATGGCAGCTACATACGCGGCTTCTTCGACCGAGTGGGCGGTCGACCAATAAGCCTTGTGGTCGACCACAACGTCCTCGTCCTCAAGCCAGCATGCACTCAGCCGTGTTCCGGCTTTCGTGTAGAGAACGCGTACTGGCGCTCGATTGGCTTGGGCCCTAAGTGTGCCCATCGCATCGACGCGCTCGGCAAGTGACATGCGAGCGTAGCCGTCGACATCCTTATTGCTGTGCTCGTTCCACTTCGCTTCGGCATCGCGCAGCCAAGCGGCGAGGCCACGATGCCCACGTGCGTCGGCGCTGGCGGAAGTGAGGATCGCACCATTCTCCATCGGGACCACGCCCGTCACGAGGTCGAGGACTCGATAAGGCGCGACGGACTCGCCCAACGCGATCCTACGCAAGAACACGCGTTCGACCGAACCCTCGGGGGGCGCAACGCCCGTCCACGGCCGCTTGTCGAGATTGCCCACACGGCCTCGCACGCGAGGCGCGTCGCGGCGGCTTTGCAGGCGCCCGGCAGAGGCATGCTCCACGAGAAAGAACCGGCGCGGCGTTAGCGTTGCACCCTGCCGAAAGCGCTTCCGATAAGGAGAGGCGGAAATCAGCGTGCGCGGCCTTGGCCAAGCGCCGCGCACATGTTGGAGAATCTCGGCCGCCTCAGCCTCGCTGGCATCGCGCCGGCGAAGCACGCCCACCCAGCGATCGATCTCCGCTGGCAGCGGCCCCGCGCGGTCGCGCTGTCCAAAGAGTACGCAGGTGCTCGTCGTGCTGCTGCCCGATTGCGCACCGAAAATCGGCCATACCCGCTCCAGCCCCCAGCCGCCGGTGATCGCGACGCGCACGCGCTCCATGCTTCCGTCGCGCATCGCCGCGAACACCGGCGCGTTTAGTGCGGCATAGGGCAGGACGAGCGCCAGCGTGCCGCCGTCGCGCAGATAGCGTTCAGCGCCCCGTGCCCAGAACAGCGCGAACATGTCCTGATGCGTGGCGAGGCTGCCGCCGACCCAAAGATTGTAGCTCTGCAACGCCTCGCGCAGCCGGTCCTTCATCTCCGCGCTCAGGTGGCGATAAACGATCCAGGGTGGATTGCCGATCAGCACGTCGGCCCGGTGATCGGGATGCGACAGCCACACCGGACGCAGCAGGTTGCGCAGGATGAAGGTCCAGATGTGGTTGCGGCCGTCGAGATAAAGCTGCTTCAGTTGCGCGAAGGTGCGGCCGAGCATGGCCGCGTCCTCGGTCGTGGCGCCGGCGCGGGTGATCGCGTCCCGGATCGCGTCCGGGTCGGCGAGGGTGTCGAGCCCGCGGTTGAGCTCTTCGAGCGCGCGCTCGAACAGGTTATGGTCGGTCGCCAAGCCGGCAGGGATGCGCAGGGGCGGATCGTTCGGTGGCACGTCCACAAGCACTTCGGCAGATGCGCCGAGCGGGCGCAGGTTCCATTGCATCGAGTCGCCCATGTACACAGGCACGCTAAGCGTGGGCGGCCGATCCTGCACCAGATCGCCAAGCGCCAGCAGCCAGGTGACGCGCGCGAGCGCGACCGCGACGGGATGCACATCGATGCCGAACACGCGATCGGCGCAGGTAGCGACGATCTCGACCGGCGGAAGCCGCGCCTCGCGGCCCGCTTCGATCAGCCGGCGCAGCGCATGGAACAGGAAGGTTCCCGAGCCACACGACGGATCGAGCACGCGCTGGTCCAGCGGGCGTGGGATTGCGGCCGCGACTACCCGCGCCGCCAGCCAATCGGGCGTGTAATATTCGCCCAGATCGTGGCGCTCGTCGGGATCGATCAGGCTCTCATAGAGGCTTTTGAGAACGTCGACCTCGACGTCGCGCAGGCGAAAGCGCACTGTCTCTCGGGCAAGCGAGCGCACCAGTTCATCACCGCCTGTGGCGAGCAGTGGCCAGTCGAAGAAGTCGGCCTCGACGGCGCCGACGATGCCTTCGTTCGCTAAAAGGCGGCCCGACAACATCTCCGCCGGATCGCCGACTGCCAGATCGAGGACGCGCGCCGCGATCGCCTTCACGAGGATGGTCAGATAGGTGTGCTGGAGGAACAGCGCGTCACTGCCGACGTCGTCGCCATATACCTGGCGCAGCAATCCATCCCACAGGTCGCGCTTCAATCGCACTTCGGGATGGTCGCCGACCTCGGCCCACAGCCGCTGGAGTTCCGCATGCGCGCGACCGAAGGCGAGGCTGTACCGGCCAAAGGCGAGCGCGACCGCGATCGGTGTCGGCATCACCTCGGGAACGGGCGACAGCAGCGGGTCGAGCCAGCTCAGCAGCCGTTCGGGTGCTCCACGTCGACGTCGTAACGGCCGATGGGTGCGAGCGTGCCGTGACTAAGCGTATAGGCGAGCAGCGTCGCGCCGTCGGTGGCAAGGCCGACCGTGGTGCGGCCGGGCGCGCTGCCGCGGCTCGCGTCGGCCAGATAGTGGGGCATGCGGGCGACGACATCGCGCTCTTCACGACGAAGATCGCTCTTCAGTTCGATGACGGTGGCGCCCCACGCCACGTCGATCCGCCCACTGTTGTCGACAAGATAGCGTTCGTGCTCCAGTTCGCTGAATGCCGCGCCGAAGCCTTCCCGCAGCAATTCCGTGACCAGACCGCGCAACGCCTCGTGTCGCGGCCGGGAGGCCATCGACCGGACAATGTCGGGCAGGCGATCCCTGCGCCAACCGTTTGCCACTTATCCCCCTCCAGCTTGGGGCCGCACCGTTGCCGCCGCATGCGCGAGAGCATAGGTTGCCAGCATGAGATTCGCTCAAGCAGACTTGTTCGCGCAAGACGACGCCGAACGCAATACGTTGTCGCAATCACAGCGGGTGGCGATCCGATCGCGCCTGGAAGCGACCCTGGCCAGGCTCGAAGCGGCGGCAACGTTCCCTTGGCGGGACCCGTTGGAGGCCGTGCACGAGGAGAATCGCTTCCAGCGCGACACCGAATTGCTCGGCGAAGAGGGCGCGCTTTTGTGGACACGATTCGACAAGGAGATGGACCGACTGCACGCGACGCAGTTCTCTCCAGATGCCGGCGGATCGACGCACTGAACGGCAGTTTACCGGAATCGCTTGGACGTCGCCCAACGTCGTAAATTGGGCGCAAAGCGGTCATTCGCTTAGGGGAAGCAAGGGTCCTCGTCTGACCGAAAGCTGACGCAGCCAGCGTGATCAAATGACCCTAATCACCCGGAGTTTGCAGGCGCCGTCGACGTTGGCCAACACAACATGCTTGCGGCTCAGCGAATTGCCGCGCGCTCAAGCCGCCGTGCATATTGCGTCAGCGGGAAGCACATGACGAAGAAGATCAGCGTAGACCTTGAACGGCTCGAAGGTGGCGTTGTTGATGGCGTTGGAGGTCCTGACCAGTTCCTCGAAGCCGATGATTGAGGTCAGCGCCGTCGATTTGATCAGCTGCACCAGGAAGCCGACGGTCGGCGCGCGGGTGATCGCGAAGGCCTGCGGCAGGATGATCAGCCGCAGCTCCTGCAGGTAATGCAGGCCGAGGCTGGCGCCGGCGTCCCATTGGCCGCGCGGCAGGGCATCGACGCCGCTGCGCCAGATCTCGGCCAGATAGGCGCTGGCGAAGAAGGTGAGCCCGAGCATCGCCGCCGTCCATGGCTCGATGCGCAAGCCCAGCATCGGCAGGCCGAAGAACATCAGGAAGAGCTGCATCAAAAGCGGGGTGCCCTGGAACAGCGCGATGTAGCCCGAGGCGATCCGCTTCACCCATTTGTTCTTGGCGATGCGGAAGAACAGCACCGCCAGCCCGACCAGCGCGCCGCCGATGAAGGCGGCGAGCGACAACAGCACCGTCCAGCGCGCGGCGAGCAAGAGGTTGCGCAGGATGTCCCAGAAAGTGAATTCGATCATGACACGCCCGCTCCGAGAACGCGGCGTCCGCCGCCGACCAGCAACCGGCGCAGGCCGATCGACAGGCCGAGATAGACCAATGTCACGACAAGATAGGTTTCGAAGGAACGGAAGGTGCGCGCCTGCAGCATGTCGGCCTCGTAGGTCAATTCACGCACCGCGATCTGCGACACCACGGCCGATTCCAGCATCATGATGACGATCTGGCTGGTCAGCGCCGGATAGATGACCTTGAGCGCCTGCGGCAGCACGATCTTGATGAACACCTGACGCGGCCGCAGCCCAAGCGCAAGCGCCGCTTCCGTCTGGCCGCGCGGCACGGCGTCGAGCCCGGCGCCGACGATCTCGATCGTGTACGCCGCCATGTTGAGCGTCATCGCCAGCATGGCGGCCAGGATCGGGTCGAGCCTGATGCCGAGGCTGGGCAGCCCGAAGAAGATGAAGAACAGCTGCACCAGGAACGGCGTGTTGCGGACGATCTCGACATACCAGGCGATCGCCCGGCGAAGCAGCGCGGCGCCGTTTCGCCGCCCCGCCGCACCGAGGATGCTGAGGAACGTCCCCGCCAGCGTGGTGACGGCGATCAACAGGATCGTCGTGGCCGCGCCGCGCGCGATGTCGCCGGCAGCACCCGGAAGCCAGGCAAAGGCCACGGAAACTCAATCCTTGAGGTTGTCTGGATTGAGCGGCGTCTTCAGCCAGGCTTTCGAGCTTTCGTCCAGCTTGCCGTCGGCGAGCATCTTGGCAACCGCGTCATTGACCGCCTTCTTCAGCCGGTCCTCGTTCTTGTTGAGGCCGATATGCGAGGGCGAGGTGAGCAGCTGGAATTTCTGTTCCGGCTTCAGCACGTCCTGCTTTGCCAGAACCTGGGCGCCGACGTCGTTGCCGACGACCATCAGTTGGGTCTGGCCGGAGATGAAGGCCTGGATGACGGAATTATAGTTGTCGAAGCGGCGGATGTCGGCCGAGGCCGGCGCCGCTGCGCTGAGCGAGGTATCCTCAAGCGTGCCGCGATTGACGGCGATCGACTTGTCGGCGAGGTCTTCCTTGCCTTTGACGGCGAGTGCCGCCGGACCGATGACGGCGATGTAGTAGGGCGCGTAGGCGGCGGCGAAATCGATCACCTGCTCGCGCTCCTTGGAGTAGCCGACGCTCATCAGGATATCGACGCGCTTGTCGGTGAGATAGGGGATGCGGTTCTGGCCGGTGACGCTGACCAGGTTGAGCTTGACCTTCAAGGCATCGGCGATGGCCTGCGCCACGTCGACGTCATAGCCCTTGATGCTCATGTCGGCGCTGGCCGAGGAGAAGGGTGGGAAGTCGGAGAAGATGCCGACATTGATGGCGCCGGCTTTGGTGATGTCGTCGACGGCGTCGGCCTTCGCGGCATGGGTGGCGAGGCCGAAGCCCGCGGTGGCTAGCATCATGGCCGCGGCAATGGATGACTTGAACTTGGCATGAAGTGTCATTGTGGTTCCCCTGCTGGAAGCTTGTTGTTGCATCCGGCCGCCGGCTCCAGCGCGGCGGCCGTGTTGGTAGAGCAATTCCAGGAATTGTGAGACGCGGTTTAGGCTTGGCGACTTTCGCTATAGCTTCCGTCCGGAATTGCGTGAAAACAAAGCTCTGGCGTCAGCCTTTCTTGATCGCCGGGCTGAACACCATCAGGCTGAGAATTTCGAACAGCACCTGGGCGCCGACATGGGCGGTGTTGGTGGTCGCGTCATATTGCGGCGCTACCTCGACGACGTCGCCGCCGACGATGTTGAGACCTTTCAGGCCGCGCAGCAGCTCGAGCACCTCGCGCGTCGTCAGCCCGCCGACTTCCGGCGTGCCGGTGCCCGGCGCGAAGGCCGGATCGATGCTGTCGACGTCGAAGGAAATGTAGGTCGGGCCGTCGCCGACTATTCTGCGCGCCTTTTCGATGATGGCCGGGATACCGAGCCCGGTCACCTCCTCGGCATGCACGACCGTCATGCCGGACTCGTAGGTGAACTCCCACAGATATTCGGCCGAGCCGCGAATGCCGATCTGGATCGTGCGCGACGGATCGAGCACGCCGTCCAGCACCGCGTTGCGGAACGGGCCGCCATGGTGGAACTTGGTCATGTCGAACAGCCCGCTGGTATCGCAATGGGCGTCGATATGGATCATGCCGACCGGAGCCTTCCTGCCGACCGCCTTCAGGATCGGATGGCTGATCGAATGGTCGCCGCCGACCGAAAGCGGCAGCACGCCCGCGTCGACGATCTGGTTGGTGCGCTTTTCGATGTCCTCATGGCTCATCTCCAGCCGGTAACGGCTGCGGAACGGCGTGTCGCCGATGTCGGCGACGCGAAGCTCATGCGTCGGCGCGCATTCCAGCACATGGTTGTAGGGGCCGATGCGTTCAATCATGCGCAACGCGCGTGGCCCGAAGCGCGAGCCGGGGCGGTTGGTGACGCCGAGATCCATCGGCACGCCGATCATCGCCACCTGCAGGTCGCCGAAATCAGGATTGTCGGCGGCAATGTCGCGATAGGGCGCGGCAAGGAAGGTCGGGATGCCGGAATAAGGCGCCAGCCGCGTGCCGGCCTTGTTGAAGATCTTGTCGGCGACCTTGCGGAATTTCGGGTCGAACATCTCGCCGCCGTGGCTCTCGCCATATTTGCGGCGCAACGCTTCGAGCTTGCCGAGATCGTAACCCATGTCCGTCCTCCTCTATGCCTGCTTGCGGCGCTGGCCGCATGGACGATTTGCCAAGCCAGCCTGTTGTCCGGCTGCCTGGCTGCCCGCCGGCTGCCCCGCGGATTCCATGTCTCTTGAAAGCTGTTTCGAGCAAAAGTGTCGGGCAGTCGCATTGAAAAATCAATTGATATTGTTAGGGTCTTTGCTGTGAGAAAATCTCACAAAGTAGGAGCTCTTCATGGCCAAGCGCCTGCCGCCGCTGAACCCGTTGCGTGCCTTCGAGGCCACGGCGCGGCACGCCTCGCTGACCAAGGCGGCGGGTGAGCTGAACGTCACCCACGGCGCCGTCAGCCACCAGATCAAGGCGCTCGAGCAGTCGCTCGGCGTAAAACTCTTCGAGCGCACCGGGCAGCGCGTGAAGCTGACGCCGCATGGCGCCGAGTTCCTGCCGGCGGTCTCGGCCGCCTTCGACGGCATCGCCGCCGCCACCCAGCGCATGACGCGGCCGGCGAGCGCCGGCGCGCTGTCGGTGTCCTGCGTCCCGGCGCTGCTGCTGCTCTGGATGACGCCGCGGCTCGGCTCTTTCACCGCGCAATATCCTGACATCCAGCTGACGCTGATCCCGTCCAACGATCCAAAGGATATCCGCGCCCCGCAGATCGATGTCTGCGTGCATTACGGCGACGGCAGCTGGACCGATTGCTGGATGCGCAAATGGTCGGGCCTCGAACTCTTTCCGGTGGTCAGCCCGACATTGATCAACAATCGGCCGATCCGCAGTGTGCGCGACCTTGCCGATCACGTCTTCCTGCATGGCGACGACGGCCGCGAGTGGCACACCTGGCTGGCCGCCGCCGACGCGCTCGATCTGGAGCGCGGCCGCCGCCACCATCTCGGCGACGCGCGCATGGCCACGGAAGCCGCCGTGCACGGTCATGGCGTGGCACTCGGCGATTCCGTCACCGCGCGCGCCTTGCTTGCCAGGGGCATGCTGGTCGCGCCGTTCACCTTGTCGGTGCCGGCGGTCGATGATTTCTACGTTGTCTGCCGCAACGAGATGCGCTCGGCGCCGATCGTTCAGCTGTTCATCGACTGGCTGTTCGCCGAGAAGGAACAGGACGAGGGCCGCGCCGACGCGCCGGTGGCTGGCCGCGTACCCAGCCGCAGGAAACGCCCCGCCCTCAAGGTTATTGGGGCGAGGGCATTGTCTTGACGGCTGGACTTGCATAGCTGCTTTTTGTCGGGCCAGCTTGCAAAGCGGGAAGCACGTTCGAAAATACAGTGCTAAGAGGCAGTTGGCTAAAGCAATTCCAGGAAAACCGCGACGGTCTCCAATCCGGAATTGCTCGAACAAGGGACTTGAAGCGTGGCGCCGGCGTTTCCTCGGCGTTGTGTTTTATGGATGAGCAAGCATGGCAAAAACCGATATCGCGCGGCGCGTCTACAATCATACCTGGAAGCTCGACCCGATCGTCCGCAGCCTGCTGGACACCGACTTCTACAAGCTTTTGATGCTGCAGATGATCTGGGGCATGTATCCCAAGGTCGACGCCACCTTCACGCTGATCAACCGCACGACCTCGGTGCGTCTCGCCGACGATATCGACGAGGGCGAATTGCGCGAGCAGCTCGACCATGCCCGCACCTTGCGCATTTCCAAGAAGGAGATGATCTGGCTGGGCGGCAACAATTTCTACGGCCGCAAGCAGATCTTCGAGCCGGAATTCCTGGCCTGGCTGGAAGGTTTCAGGCTGCCCGACTACGAGCTCTCCAAACGCGACGGCCAATATGAGCTCTCCTTCACCGGGCCGTGGATGTACACCACGCTATGGGAAATCCCGGCTTTAGCCATCATCAACGAACTCCGCTCCCGCGCGGCCATGCGCTCCTTTGGCCCGTTTGCGCTCGACGTCCTCTATGCCCGCGCCAAGGCCAAGATGTGGGCCAAGACCGAGCGGCTGAAGGCGCTGCCCGGCATCCGCATTTCCGACTTCGGCACCAGACGCCGCCATTCGTTCCTGTGGCAGCGCTGGTGCGTCGAGGCGCTGAAGGAAGGCATCGGCGACGCCTTCACCGGCACTTCCAATGTGCTTCTGGCCATGGACAACGATCTCGAGGCTTTGGGCACCAACGCGCACGAACTGCCGATGGTGTTTGCAGCCCTTGCCAATTCCGAGGAGGAGTTGCGCGAGGCGCCCTACAAGGTGCTGCAGGACTGGCAGCGCTACTATGGCGGCAATCTCTTGATCGTGCTGCCGGATACCTTTGGTACAGCTGCGTTCCTGCGCGATGCGCCGGACTGGATCGCTGACTGGACCGGCTTCCGCCCCGACAGCGCGCCGCCCATCGAAGGCGGCGAGAAGATCCTCTCCTGGTGGCGCGAGAAGGGCAAGGACCCGAAACAGAAGCTGCTCATCTTCTCCGACGGGCTCGAGGTCGAGACCATCGAGGAGGCCTATCGCCACTTCAAGGGCAAGGTGCGCATGTCCTTCGGCTGGGGCACCAACCTCACCAATGATTTCGAAGGCTGCGCGCCGACCGAGACCAAGAGCCTCGACGCCATCTCGCTGGTCTGCAAGGTCAGCGAAGCCAATGGAAGGTCGGCGGTGAAGCTGTCGGACAACCCGGCCAAGGCGACAGGGGATGAGAAGGAGATCAAAAGGTATATTCGGATTTTCGGCGAGAAGGGGCGGGTGAGGCAGTTGGTGAAGGTGTGAGGGTCGCTTAATCGGGCCACGCCAGTCGCATGGAATTTCGGATAAGTTGAGTTCCCGCCCACCCCCCTCTGTCCTGCCGGACATCTCCCCCGCAAGGGGGGAGATCAGCAGTTCGTCCGGTCGGCGTTTCCCCTGCAGCGCCGGCGATTGGCGAAGGCGCTGGCGAGAGCCAATCTCCCCCCTTGCGGGGGGAGATGTCCGGCAGGACAGAGGGGGTGCGAAGGATCGCGGCGCCGAAAACAATTCCCTTTGGGCCTTCGCAGTGGCTTTGGCGCTAACGCCGTTTCTCCCCACCCCCGCCTTTGCCCACGCCTCCGACCGCGGCCACGTCCTGCTTCTCCCGACCGGCTACTATCTCGTCGGCGGCGCTTTTGCCGTGGCCGTCAGCTTCCTCGTGCTCGCGTTGCTCCCGCCTGCCGTCCTCGACCGCGTCTGGCGCAGGCGCCTGCCTTTGTTCGGCCTCAGCAACCGCCCACGCATGTTCACCAGCCTGCTTTCTTTTGCCGGCTTCGCGCTTCTCATCGTCGCCGGCATCTTCGGCACCCGGGACCCTCTCTCAAACCCGCTGCCACTGGTGATCTGGACGCTGCTCTGGGCCGGCTTCACGCTGCTGCAGGGGATATTCGGCGATCTATGGTCTTGGCTCAATCCATGGTACGGACCGTGGCGCATCGCATCGCGCGTCTTCGGTCCTCACGCCGATGAAACTCGGCCGTCGCGCCTGCCGGCTTGGCTCGGCTTCTGGCCGGCCTTCGTGCTGTTCTTCGCCTTCGCCTGGTTCGAGCTGATCGACCCGGCGCCCGATGATCCGGCTCGGTTGGCCTTTGCCGCCGGTATCTACTGGCTGGCCAGCTTCGCCGCTATGCTCTTCTTGGGTTACGACGACTGGAGCCGACGCGGCGAGTTCCTGACCGTCTTCTTCTCCATGGTTGCCCGCTTCGCGCCTGCCGAGCGCCTTGAAGGCCGGCTCTCACTCCGCTGGCCCGGCGCCAAGCTGCTGGCCGCGGAGCCGCTGCCAGCGAGCGGCACAGCTTTCCTCTTGTTGGCGTTGTCGTCGGTATCGTTCGACGGCTTGTCCAAAACCTTCTTCTGGCTAGGCCTCTTCGGCGTCAATCCGCTGGAATATCCCGGCCGCACCGCGCTGATCGGCATCGGCAGTTTTGGTCTCGCGCTCACCTTCTTCCTGCTGGCGGCCGTGTTCGCGCTTGCCGTCTTTCTCGGCCAACGCCTTGCCGGCGACGACCGCTCATTCAGCGACAACGCGGGCCTTCTGGTCTGGTCGATCGTGCCGATCGCGCTTGCCTATCACATCGCGCATTACCTCACCGTGCTGCTGGTCGACGGTCAATATGCGCTGGTCGCTCTGTCCGACCCGTTCGCGCAGGGATGGAATCTGTTCGGCACCGCCAACATGATGGTCGAGGCGGGCGTCGTCGCCGGCGCCCGGTCGGCTTGGTGGCTATGGAATGTCCAGGCCGGAATCATCATCGCCGGCCATGTGCTGGCCGTGCTTGTCGCGCATGGCCTTGCCTGGCGGCTCCACAAACACGCATCGCGCGCCGCGCTCAGCCAGCTCCCGCTCACCTTGTTGATGATCGCCTACACCATCTTCGGCCTGTGGTTGCTTGCCACGCCGACCGCCGGATGAGACAAGCCATATCTATCCTTGGGGAAGCTCGCTTGCCACGCCGTGGCTTTGGTGATTTAGTTTGTACACATGCAATTCTCCCATCCTCCGAGCGAGGATGGATTAGCCGCCTTATCGCTGGTCAAAACTGAAAAAACAGGGGAACGGACATGGCTGACAGGAACGGATTTTTCGACCTCTCCAAGACGACACTTTCGCGCCGCACCGCGCTGAAAGGCATAGCCGCCGGTGCCGGCCTTGCCCTGGCACCCGGCTTCGTCCGCTACAGTCAGGCGCAGAGCTCGGCGCCGATCAAGATCGGCTTCCAGTCGCACCGCACGGGCATCGGCGCCGCCTATGGCCGCTGGTACGAGAAGACAAGCGCCGCCGCCGTCAAGGCGATCAACGATGCCGGCGGCATCAGCGGCCGCAAGGTCGAACTGGTCATCGAGGATGACGGCACGGACCCCGCCCGCGGCGCCGAGGTCGTCGCCAAGTTCGCCAAGCAGCACAAGACCGACATCGTCTTCGGCACCTTGTTCTCGCATGTCGTGATCGGCTCGGCGCCTGCCGCCGGCGAGAACAAGATTCCCTATTTCGTGGTCAGCGAAGGCCACCACGTCGCCTCCACCAAGCTCAACCGCTACGTCTTCCAGCCTGGCATCACCGACGTGAAGAGCCAGATCCAGTCGATGGCGCCATGGATCGCGGCGAACGCCGGCAAGAAGGTGACGCAGATATTCCCCGACTTCGCCTTCGGCTACGATCATCGCGACTACCTGCCGCCGGCGCTGAAAGCGCAGGGCGCCGACGTGATCGCCCAGATCGCCATTCCGCCGACGGAGAGCTCCTTCACCAAATACTTCCCGCAGATCCCGGCCGAGACGGATGTCATCTACCACGTCATGGTCGGCCCGGCCGTGCTCACCTTCGTCAAGGAGCTCGGCGAGTTCTACGGCTCGCAACGGCCGCAGCTTTTCGGCTTCATGGATTCGCTCGAAGCCACCGACATCAACAGCCCCGGCCTCGAATTCCTCGACGGCAGCCATTTCTGGGAAGGCTCGCCGCGCTATGCGCAGCCTGACGATTCCGCGGCGCAGAAGGCTTACCGCGCCGCCGTCGGCATCGACGACAACGGCGCCGCCGTCGGCGACCCCAAGGACGTCTCCACCGCCTCGCACATGTTCGGCTGCTGGGAAACGCTCTACGTCGTCAAGAAGGCGATGGAGGACGCCGGCTACAAGGGGCAGGAAGACCGCGCCAAACTGGTCGAGGCGACCGAGGCGCTGAAGGAATTCGCCGAGGGGCCGGAGCATCCGCAGGGTCCGAAAACCTTCAACGGCAAGATCCACCAGTGCTTCGGCATCCAGAACATCTCCAAGGTCGAAGGCGGCAAGCTCAAGGTCGTCCACAAGACCAAGATCGAGGACGGCCTCTACGAGCCGGAAGGGGATTACACGACGCAGGCGCTGTAGGCTCATTCCAGTCAGCGTGAGCGCCCAACCACCCCCCTCTGTCCTGCCCGTCCTTCGCAGCAGCTGCGCTGCAGCTACGGAGGGTGGACCGGACATCTCCCTCTCAAGGGGGGAGATTGGCAGTTCGTACGCCGGCGCTTGTCTTTCGACTTTGGCGATTGGCGAAACCCGTCGTGACATCCAATCTCCCCCCTTGAGGGGGAGATGTCCGGCAGGACAGAGGGGGGTGCCTCGCGCATCCGTTCGCATGTAATGCATTTCGGACCCCACCTCCTCCTCGCCGCCCTCGAAGGCCTCGTCACCTCAGCCGTGCTGGCGCTGACGGCGCTTGGCCTGTCGCTGGTGTTCGGCGTCATGCGCGTCGTCAACGTCGCCCATGGCGAGTTCTTCATGCTGGGCGCGGTGCTTGCCTGGGCGATCTCGACGGCGATCGCGGGTCATCCCGCGATCGGCTTCGTCGCCGCGCTTGTCATCGCGCCATTGCTGGTCGGGCTGGTCGCGCTGGTCGCCGAGCGCCTGGTATTGCGCCGGCTGAATTACAATCCGGAAGGCACCATCGTCGCCACCATCGGCATGCTCTACATCATCCAGCAGCTGGCGCTGACCTTCTATGGTCCGGAAGCGCGGCCGGTCGAGCCGCCCTTCAGCTACCGCATCCTCCTGCCGTGGTTCGGCTATTCCGGCTACAAGCTTTCGGTCGTGGCCGCTTCGGCCGTTCTGCTGGTGATCACCTGGCTGGTCCTGACCCGCACCAGGATCGGCCTCATCATGCGCGCCACGCAATATGACCGCGAGACGGCGCAGGCCTTCGGCATCCCGGTCGAGCGCGTCTATGCCGGCGTCTTCGCCATCGGCGCCATGCTGGCGGCGATCGCCGCGGTGCTGATCGTGCCGATCAGCCAGGCGCATTATCTGATGGGGCAGGACCCGCTGCTCTTGTCCTTCATCGTCGTCATCATCGGCGGTTTGGGTTCCTTACGCGGCACCGTGGTCGCCGCCGTCCTGATCGGCCTCTCCGACGGCATCATCTCGATGTTCTTCTCGCCGACCTTGGCCAAGATCATCGCCACGCTGGTCGTCGCCATGGTGCTGGTGTTCCGGCCGCAAGGCCTGTTCGGGACCACGCCGCGATGAGGGATGCTTCGCCGGCAAAGACCTACGCCCTGCATATCGGCGTCATCGCGCTTTTGTTTGCGCTGAACTTCATCCTGCCCGACTACCACCAGGGCCTTTTCGCCCGTATCATGGCGCTCGCCGTCTTCGCCATGGGCTACAATCTGCTCTTCGGCTATGTCGGCCTTCTAAGCCTCGGCCACGCCATGTTCTTCTCGGCCGGCCTCTATGGCGCCGGGCTCACCGTCTATCATCTCGGCTGGGGCGTGCCGGAGGCCTTCGTCGCCGGGGTCGCCTGCGGCGCGCTGCTCGCTTTGATCATCGGCCTTCTCGCGCTGCGCACCTCGGGTGTGGCGTTCATGATCGTCACCATGATGTTCGCGCAGGTTTTCTATCTGCTCATCCTCTATTTCGCCGCCTGGACCGGGGGCGACCAGGGCTTGGTCATCCAGCAGGCATCGCGGGTGATCTCGATCGGCGGCGCCTCGCTCGACCTGACCAACTCGACCGTGCGCTATATGAGCGCTCTGGTGCTGTTCTCGGTCGTGCTTCTCGTCACGCTTGCGATTGTCCGTTCCCGCTTCGGCCGCGTGCTGGTCGCCATCCGCGAGAACGAGGAGCGCACCAGGATGCTTGGCTACGACACGGTTGCCAACAAGCTCGCCGCGGTCGTCGCCTCCGGCGCCGTCTGCGCGGCGTCGGGCGCCGCCTATGCGTTGCTGTTCGGCTATGTCGGATCGAGCTTCGCTGGCGTGCAGTATTCGATCCTGCCGCTGCTCTGGGTGCTGCTCGGGGGCGCCGCGACCACGCTCGGGCCGCTGTTCGGCACGCTGTTCATGTACTATGTCACCGACATCACCAGCGGCTTCACCTCCGCCTATCTGTTGATCGTCGGCGTGGCGCTCATCCTGCTGGTGCTGTTCTTCCCGAAAGGCATCCTGGGCAGCATCCGTGAGCGCTGGCTGGGGTGGCTGCCATGATGCCGCTGCTCACCACCAAGGGCCTGTCCCGCCATTTCGGCGGCCTGCGCGCTGTCGACGGCGTCGACTTCACGCTGATGCCGGGCGAGATCCGCGCCGTCATCGGCCCCAACGGCGCCGGCAAGACCACCTTCGTCAGCCTGCTCTCAGGCCGCATCCGGCCGTCCGCAGGCATGATCGTCTTCGACGGCGCCGACATCACCAACATGCCGGCTTACAAGCGAGTTCGCCTAGGCGTCGCCTACACCTTCCAGATCACCAGCGTCTTCGCCAATCTCACCGCCTTCGACAATGTCGCACTGCCGGTGCAGCGCACGCTGACCGACGGCCGCTCGAAGGGGCAGGTGAGGACCGGCGTCATGGCGGCGCTGGAGCGCACCGGTCTCGCCGACCGCGCCGGCACGCTGGCCGCGCACCTTTCCTACGGCCACCAGCGGTTGCTGGAAGTCGCCATGGGCCTGGCGCTGAAACCGCGCCTGCTGATCCTCGACGAGCCGACGCAAGGCCTGGCCGACAGCGAGATCGACAATTTCATCACCCTGGTGCGCGAGATCGCCGAAGGCGCCACCGTGCTGCTCATCGAGCACAACATGCCGGTCGTCATGCAGCTTGCCGACCGCGTCACCGTCTTCAATTCGGGAAAGATCCTCGCCGAGGGCACGCCGGAACAGATCCGCGTCAACGCCGAGGTCCAGGATGCCTATCTCGGAGCGACCCATGGCTGATCCGCTCATGGCCAATCAAGCTCTGCTGACCATTTCCGGGCTCGACTGTTTCTATGGCGAGGTGCAGGTGCTCTACGGCCTCGACCTCGTCCTCAACAAGGGCGAGGTGCTTTGCCTGTTCGGCCGCAACGGCGCCGGCAAGACGACGACGCTGAAGGCAATCATGGGGCTGGTGCCGGCGGCGGCAGGCTCGATCCGGCTGGACGGCAAGGAACTGACCGGGCTCGCCGCGCATGACGTGCCGAAGGCCGGCGTCGCCTATGTGCCGCAGGGCAGGCGGTTGTTTGCCGACATGACGGTCACGGAAAACATCGAGATCGGGCTGATGGCGCGCGGCAAGGGCAAGGCCGTGCGCGAAAACGTGCTGGACCTTTTCCCGCTGCTGCGTGAGCGGCTGAAGCAACGTTCGGGCACGCTGTCCGGCGGCGAGCAGCAGATGCTGGCCATGGCCCGCGCGCTCTGCCTCGAGCCGCAGGTGCTGTTGCTCGACGAGCCGACCGAAGGGCTGATGCCGTCGATGATCGCCAGGATCCGCGAGACGGTGGCCAAGCTGCGCGGTCTCGGTGTCTCGACCATCCTGGTCGAGCAGCGCGTCGACGCCGTTCTGTCGGTCGCCGACCGCGTCTCATTCATCGAGAACGGCCGCAACCGTGAGACGGTCGGTGTCGAGGCCTTGCGCGCCGATCCGTCGGCGGTGCGGCGGTATGTGGGTGTGGGATAAGGATTACTCTCCCCTCGAGGGCAGGGAAATCGCATAGCTAGCGGCGGCTTTCACCCTACGAATACCCCCACCCCTAACCCCTCCCCACAAGTGGGAGGGAGACTTCCGCTAGCGCTGATCTCGGCAGCCTTGCCAATGTTCGCGCTGAATATGATTGGCAAAAGGTGCGCGGCAGCGTTCCCTCCCCCTTGTGGTGGGGAGGGTTAGGGTGGGGGTCCCTCTTCGCAAGAATCTCATATGCGATAGCCCTGCCCTTGTGGAGAGGATCGCTGCAAAGCAGCGGGAGGCTGGCGCCGACCCCCACCCGGACCTTCGGTCAGACCTCCCCACAAGGGGAGGTCAGGCTCCACGCCGCTTCACCTGAAAAACAGAAACCCCGCGATCAAAAACGTCGGGATCAGCACCGCGCCCGACCATGCCATGTAGCCGAAAAAGCCTGGCATCTTGAAGCCGCGGTGTCTCGCAATGGCAAAGACCATGAAATTCGGCGCGTTGCCGATATAGGTGTTGGCGCCCATGAACACGGCGCCGGCCGAGATCGCGGCCAGCGTCGAAGCGGCTTCGGTCATCAGGTGCCTGGCATCGCCGCCGGCAAGCTCGAAGAACACCAGATAGGTCGGCGCGTTGTCGAGGAAGGACGACAGCACCCCGGTCAGCCAGAAATAGGCGAGGTCGTTGGGCTGGCCGTCGGCGGACGTGACCAGCGCCACCAGCGGCGCCAGCGCGCCGTCGTGGCCGGCTCGCAGGATGGCGATGACCGGCACGATGCAGATGAAGATGCCGGCAAAGAGTTTGGCCACCTCGGCGATCGGCCCCCAGGTGAAGCCGTTCGCCTCGCGATGGCTCTTGTACGAGACGCGAAGCGACAGGAAGGCCAGCGCCAGGATGATGGCGTCGCGCACCAGGTTCTGCAGTTCGAGGCTGACGCCGAGGACCGGGATGCTGACGCCTGGCTTCCAGCTCGCCGAAACCAGGATCGCGCCGATGACGCCGGCAAGCAGCGGCAAATTGGCCAGCCCACGCAGCCGCACCTTCGTATCCGGCGTCGGATCCTTGATCTTCGGCATGCCGGCTTCGCGGCGATGCAAGACGATGTCGATCGCAAGGAAAACCGCCAGCACCAGGCCGCCGACGAAAAGCGTGTCGGGCAGGATGTGCACCGTCGTCCAGAAGAAATCGACGCCGCGCAGGAAGCCGACGAACAAAGGCGGGTCGCCGAGTGGGGTCAGCGAGCCGCCGATGTTGGAGACCAGGAAGATGAAGAAGATCACCACATGCGCGTTGAACAGCCGGTTGTCGTTGGCGCGCAGCATCGGCCGGATCAGGATCATCGAGGCGCCGGTCGTGCCGATGACCGAGGCAAGCATCGCGCCGACCAGCAGCAGTCCGGCATTGACCAGCGGCGTGCCGTGGATGTTGCCGGCAACCAGGATGCCGCCCGAGATCGTGTAGAGCGCGAACAACAGGATGATGAAGGACATGTATTCGGTGAGCAGCGTGTGCAGCACGGCTTCGCCGGCAGTTGAAATGCCGAAGGCAATCGCCAGCGGGACAACCGCCAGCACGGCCCAGGCTGCGGCGATCTTGCCGTAGTGATGTTCCCACACATGCGGGAAAAGCAGTGGCCCCGTCGCGATCGATAAAAGCAGGCCTGCAAAGGGCAGCCCCCACCAGAGCGACATCGCGGTGCCGGGCAGTTCATGGATTTCGGCGGCGAGCGCTTGTGCTGGAAACAGCACAGCGATTGCAAGCACGGCGAATGAAAAAAGCCGCCTCATCCGGCCGCTCCGCGCCCTCCCTTCTCCCCTTGTGGGAGAAGGTGGATCGGCGCGCAGCGCCGAGACGGATGAGGGGTGCTCCAGCGGAGTGAGACGTCGGTGTTCCCTGGAACACCCCTCATCCGTCGCCTTCGGCGACACCTTCTCCCACAAGGGGAGAAGGGGGAGCCCGCATCCCTGCGCCGCAAGTTGGCAATCCCAGTGAAGGGGTCTCCCCACGCGCAAGGAACCGTCGCCTGCCTCACCGCGGCGTCAGTCCGCCGAATGATCTTCGAGCGTCACGCCGGCTTCGTGCATGCGCTTCAGCATCGCCTCGACCGAGCCGTTGAGGTCGATGCCGCGGCAGGCATCGAGCCGCACGGTCGTCCTGAAGCCCTGCTTCACGGCGTCGAGCGCCGAGAAGGCGACGCAGAAGTCGGTGGCAAGGCCGACAAGGATGACGGAACCGATACCGCGTTCCTTCAGATAGCCGGCAAGGCCGGTTGGCGTGGTGTGGTCGTTCTCGAAGAAGGCCGAATAGCTATCGATCGCCGCGCGAAACCCCTTGCGGATCACCAGCTCGGCCTTGGTCCAGGCAAGCCCGGAATGGAAATCGGAGCCCAGGCTGCCCTGGATGCAGTGATCCGGCCACAGCGTCTGAGGCCCGTAAGGCATCTCGATCGTCTCGAAGGCCTGCTTGCCCGGATGGCTGGAGGCAAAGCTCGAATGTCCGGCGGGGTGCCAGTCCTGCGTCAGGATCACATGTTCGCTGCGCCGGATCAGGTCGTTGACCAGGGGCACGATCTCGTTGCCGCCGGCAACCGCCAGCGCGCCGCCGGGGCAGAAATCGTTCTGCAGGTCGATGACGATGAGCGCTTCCTCGGCCATGGGGCTCCCTCTCGTTCGGCTTGGGCTCCAGTCGAATGCCGCTGACGCGACCGGAGGCAGAACCTTGACCAGATGACCGGTGGCGTCAACCTCCGCCGGCGTAACAAAGCCGTGGCGGACGTTCGAGAGCATTCTTCGGGAGCTCCGCTTTGACAATTGCGGCGAAGTTGATATCATTTGCATACGAATGAATTTGACCGAGCCTGAGGCCGGCAGGTTCCCTCGGCAAGGCCCTTTTTCGGGAAGGCAAAGCGTGACCCGTTACGCGAAACCCACCACGGTCGAGGAGGCGCTCGCTCTGCTCGGCGAGGACCGTTGGCGCATTCTCGCCGGCGGCACGGATTTCTATCCCGCGCAGGGCACGAAACCTTTTCGCGACAACATCCTCGACATCAACGGTCTCGCCGCGCTGCGCGGCATCGAAGAGACAGACGATCATTGGCGGATCGGCGCCCGCACCACCTGGACCGACATCGTCCGCCACCCGTTGCCGGTCGCGTTCGATGCGCTGAAGGCGGCCGCGCGCGAAGTCGGCTCGGTGCAGATCCAGAACGTCGCCTCGGTTGCCGGCAATCTCTGCAACGCTTCGCCCGCCGCCGACGGCGTGCCGGCGCTGCTGGTGCTCGACGCCGATGTCGAATTGCGCTCGGCCAAAGTTGTCCGCCATCTGCCGCTCGGCGCGTTCATCCTCGGCAATCGCCACACGGCGCTGCAGCCGGGCGAGATGGTCGCCGCCATTCGCGTGCCGAAGCC
The DNA here is from genome assembly GCF_033977145.1 of Mesorhizobium montanum. Taxonomy (NCBI): domain Bacteria; kingdom Pseudomonadati; phylum Pseudomonadota; class Alphaproteobacteria; order Hyphomicrobiales; family Phyllobacteriaceae; genus Mesorhizobium; species Mesorhizobium montanum. Next base: position 104,571 of record NZ_JAVIJF010000016.1, read on the forward strand.
TTCCGCCGTCGGCGCCTCCGCCTTCGTCAAGCTCGGCGCCCGGCGCTATCTGGTCATCTCGATCGCCATGGCGGCGGCGCGGCTCGTGGTCGAGAATGGCGTTGTCGCCGATGTGGCGATCGCCGTCGGCTCCTGTTCGGCGGTAGCCCGCCGGCTTGCTGGCGTCGAGGCAGCGCTGCGCGGCCGATCGGTCGACGCGGCACTTGCCGACGCGGTGCTGTCCGCGCCGATCGATGAACTGTCGCCGATCGCCGATGTGCGCGGCAGCGCAGAATACCGGGAGCATGCGGCGCGGGAGATCGTTGTCCGCGCGGTGCGCGCTGCAATCGGCCCTGGCGAAGGCAAGGTGGCGGCATGACCATGGAGCGCGTCGAGATCGCCTTCGAGGTTAATGGCGCCGGCATCCGCGTGTCGGTGCCGCCGGTGCGGCGGCTGTCGCAGGTTTTGCGCGACGAGTTGCGGCTGACCGGCACCAAGGTCGGCTGCGACGCCGGCGATTGTGGCGCCTGCACCGTGCTGGTCGACGGCAATCCGGTCTGCGCCTGCTTGATGCCGGCGGCCTCGGTGGCAGGCGCTTCCCTCACCACCGTCGAAGGCCTCTCCAATGGTTGGCTGTCCGCCTTGCAGGCTTCGTTCCTCGAACATGGCGCCGCGCAATGCGGCATCTGCACGCCTGGCCTGCTGGTCGCGGCAACCGCTCTCCTGGAGCGCAATCCGACGCCGAGCGAGGTCGAGACGCAGGATGCGCTGGGCGGCGTGCTCTGCCGCTGCACCGGCTACAGGAAGATCATCGCGGCGGTGATGCAGGCCTCGCAGCATATGAACGGCGTCGACCTTCGTTTTCCCGAGACCGGCCGCGCCGTCGGCGCCTCGCCCATCCGCCTGGACGGCGTGCCGAAAGTCACGGGCGAAGAGAAGTTCGGCGGCGACTCCTTTCCGGCCGATGCACTGTCGGTGCTGGTGATCCGCTCGCCGCATTATCATGCGCGTTTCAGCTTCGGCGATATCGAGGCGTGGACGCGAACCCGTCCCGGTATTGCCGGCGTCTTCACCGCCGCCGACATCCCGGGCAAGAACTGTTTTGGCGTCATCGGTCCCTTTGCCGACCAGCCGGCGCTGGCCGAAGGCTTCGCCCGCTTGCGTGGCGAGGCAGTGGCATTGGTGGCGGGCGAGCGCGAAGCGATCCTCGATCTCGACCTCGGTGATTTCCCGATCGCCTGGACCGAGCTGCCGCATATGTTGCAACCTCGTGAGGCAAAAGCCGACGGCGCTGCGCTGATCCATCGGCACCGCCCGGCGAACCTGCTCACCTCCGGCTATGTCGAGCGCGGCGATCCCGACGCAGCACTTGCCGGCGCGGCCGTAACAGTGTCCGGCGCTATCGAGACCTCCTTTGTCGAACACGCCTATATCGAGCCGGAAGCCGGCTATGCCTACATGGATGGCGACACGCTGGTCGTCGTCGCCTGCACCCAGGCGCCTTATATGGACCGCGACGATACGGCCAAGGTGCTCGGCCTGCCCGTCGAGAAGGTGCGCATCGTGCCGACCGCCACAGGCGGCGGCTTCGGCTCGAAACTCGATGTCTCGCTGCAGCCTCTCATCGGCCTTGTGGCGATGAAGACCGGACGGCCGGCAGCACTTGCCTACACGCGCAACGAATCGATGATGTCGACCACCAAGCGGCACCCCGCCGAGATGAAGGCGACCATCGGCGCCGATGCCGAGGGCCGCGTTACCGGCATGGTCTTCGAGGGCGATTTCAACACTGGCCCTTACGCGAGTTGGGGGCCGACGGTCGCCAACCGCGTTCCTGTGCATGCCTCCGGTCCCTATCTGACGCCAAACTATCGCGCGACGGGTTATGCCATCCACACCAATGGCCCGATCGCCGGCGCCTTCCGCGGCTTCGGCGTGCCGCAGGCCACCATCATGCAGGAGACACTCTATGACGAGCTGGCCGGCAAGCTCGGCGTGGATCGGCTCGACTTCCGGCTACAGAATTGCCTGCGCGACGGCTCTGAGACTGTCACAGGGCAACGGCTGGAATCGGGCGTCGGCATCGGCGAATGCCTGGAACAGCTTCTGCCGCATTGGAAGCGTGCGCTTGCCGATGCCGAGGCCTTCAATGCCGGCAGCGCGGCAAGCAAGCGCGGCGTCGGCGTGGCCTCCTGCTGGTATGGCTGCGGCAACACTTCGTTGCCCAATCCCTCGACCATCAAGGTCGGCATTTCGTCCTCGGGCGACGTCGTTCTGCATCAGGGCGCGGTCGATATCGGCCAGGGCTCCAACACCGTCATCACCCAGATCTGCGCCGATGCGCTTGGCCTGCCGCTCGACAAATTCCGGCTGAAAAGCGCCGATACCGCCATCACGCCCGACGCCGGCAAAACATCCGCCTCGCGCCAGACCTTTGTGACAGGCAAGGCGGCTGAGAAGGCCGGTCGCGCGCTGCGCGAAAAGATCCTGCGCTTTGCCAATGTGTCCGATCAGGCGACGATCGGGCTCGACGACGCCAGCATCTCCATCCGCGAAGGCGACGCGACGCGGCACATCGATCTCACGGCGCTGAAGGCCGAGGCGGACGACTTGGTGTTCGTGGCCGAAGAAACCTACGATCCGCCGACGCAGCCGCTCGACGCCAAGGGCCAGGGCAAGCCCTATGCGGTCTATGGTTATGGCGCGCAGATCGCGGAGCTCGAGGTCGACCTCAAGCTTGGCACGGTCAAGCTGATCAAGATCACCGCCGCGCATGATGTCGGCAAGGCGATCAACCCGGTGCTGGTCGAGGGTCAGATCGAGGGCGGTATCGCCCAGGGCATCGGCATGGCGCTGATGGAGGAATATATCCCCGGCCGCACCGAGAACCTGCACGACTATCTGATCCCGACCATCGGCGACGTTCCGCCCATCGAGCACATACTGGTCGAGGTTCCGGACCCTGAAGGCCCCTTCGGCGCCAAGGGCCTGGGGGAGCATGTGCTGATCCCGACGGCGCCGGCGATCCTCAACGCCATCCGCCATGCAACCGGCGTGCTGGTCACCAAGGTGCCGGCGACACCGAGCCGCATCCTGGCGGCGATCCGCGAGAAGGAGGCGCGCCGATGAGCGAGCTTGCCGAACGTTTCGAAACCCATGATCCCGGCGAGAAGCAGGTGGCGGAAAAGATCCGCTGCGATGCCTGTCCGGTCATGTGCTACATCGCCGATGGCCGCACCGGCGCCTGCGACCGCTACGGCAATGTCGGCGGCCGCATCGTGCGCATGGACCCGCTGACCATTCTCGACCATGCGGCCGAGACCGGCGGCGCTGTCGTGCCCTTCGTCGCCGAGGGTGAAGCCTGGAACGGCGATCTGGTCAACACCGGCCGCCGTTTCGTTACGGCTATAGGCGCGGGCACGACCTATCCCGACTACAAGCCGGCGCCCTTCATCGTCAGCCAGGAGGTCGAGGGCGTCGATCTCGTCACCGTCGTCACCGAAGGCATCTTCTCCTATTGCGGCGTCAAGGTGAAGATCGACACCGACCGCCACATCGGCGACGAGGCGGCGACGGTGCGTTCGGAAGGCGAGGCGATCGGCCATGTCACCACCGGCGAATATGGCTCGCAGATGCTGTCGCTCGGCGGTGTCCATCACCTGACCGGCGGCTCCAAGGCAGAAGGACGCGCCACCTGCGACGCGCTGCTCAGTCTGTGCAACAGGAAGTCGGTCGAGCTCGCCATCGACGGCGGCGCGACGGTCATCGTCGAGGCCGGCAAGGCGCCGGTCATCGACGGCAAGGTCGAGCATCGCATGCGCGTCGGCTGCGGCTCGGCGACCATCGGCATGTTCGCCACGCAGTGGCGCGGGCTTGTCGACGAGGTGGTGGTGGTCGACGACCACATCACCGGCGTCGTCTCAGAGCATCAGGCCGGCAAGGTGCTGGGCTGGGAGGATACGGGGATAAAAATCATCGGCCGCCGCTCGACGCCCGGCCGCTATTTCAAGGTGTCGGAGCCCGGCCTCGGCTGGGGCGGTACCAGCATCGACGACCCGCTGTCGATCCTCGGCGACTGGAACGCCAAGAAGGGCGCTCGTCCCGGCCTGTCGTTGCTGATGGTGTCGACCACCGGCGAGCAGTTCGCCTATTACGAACTCGACGACCAACTGAAACCGGTCGAAAAGCCGTTTCCGGATCGGCTGCAGAAATCCGTCGGCCTGATCGAGGACAATTGCGAGCCGGCGCTGTGCACCGTTCTCTTCATCGGTGGCGCCGGCGGTTCGCTGCGCGCCGGCGTCACCGAGAACCCGGTCAACCTCACCCGCTCGGTGCAGGGCTTGAGGACCTACGTGACGGTCGGCGGTGCGCCGGTCTATGTCTGGCCGGGCGGGGGAATCACATTGATGGTCGACGTCACCCGCGTGCCGGAAGGCGCCTTCGGCTATGTGCCGACGCCAGCGCTGGTCGCGCCGATCGAATTCACCATGCGCCGCGACGACTATGTCCGGTTGGGCGGCTATGAGAACGAGATCCGCAGCGTCGAGGACATTCTTGCCAAGGGCGGCGAGTATCTCAACCCGCGCAGCAACACCGACGCGCCGGTCAATAACCCCTGGCCGCCGCTGGCGCAGTTGCGGCGTTCAACGGCGAACGGGGCCGGATGATGGATGGCCCGCAGGCGCACTGGCTGGCTGACGGCAGGCGGCTCCATCTCAACCACGGGCCGATCGACCTCATCGTCGAGGCGTTTGGTTCCGCGGATGAATGCCGTGCCGCTTACGAACAGACGGTCGCTCGCTTCCAGACGATCCTGGTCGAGGTGGTTAAAGAACTGCCTGAATTGCGCCTGCCGGCATTCTTCCTGGCACTGCGCGCCTTCGCCGGTCCTACGGCGCGCCGCATGGAGGCGGCAGTCATGCCCTTGGCGGAATGCTTTATCACGCCGATGGCCGCCGTTGCCGGTTCGGTAGCCGACGAAATTCTTGCCGCTTTGCTCGCCGGCCGTCGGCTCGACCGCGCCTACGTCAACAATGGCGGCGATTGCGCGCTTCATCTCGGCAAGGGCCAGTCGATGACATCGGCCATTGCCGGCACCGGTCACGGCATGGCCGACCGCGTCGCCATACACGCCGAAGACGGCGTGCGCGGCGTCGCCACCAGCGGCTGGCGCGGCCGGTCGTTCTCCCTCGGCATTGCCGATGCCGTCACCGTTCTTGCGCGCACGGGCGCCGAGGCCGACGCGGCGGCAACGCTCATCGCCAACGCCGTCGATCTGCCGGGCCACGCGGCGATACATCGCGTATCCGCGCGCGATCTGGCGCCCGACAGCGATCTCGGCGATCGCCTGGTGACGCAAGGCGTCGGCGCCCTCGCTCCAGGCGAGGTGGCGCGGGCGCTGGACAACGGCCTTGCCGTCGCCGAGGATTTTCGCCGGCGCGGCCTGATCACCGCATCGGCGCTGTTTCTGGCGGGCGAGATCCGCATCAGCGGTTCGGTGGCGCTCGCCGCGCCCAACAAGCATCAAGCGAAGGAAACTGCCCATGCCTGACTTTCCGATCCGCAAGGTCGCGGTCCTGACCGAGGAGATCTTCCACGATGGCGGCCCCGTGGCCAGGGAGCCGCGCCTGCGCGCCGCCGCTCTCGCCGTGGTCAAGAACCCCTTCGCCGGCCGCTATGTCGAGGACCTGCAAGGCGCGATGGAGGACCTGAAGCCGCTCGGGCTTCTGCTCTCCGACAGGCTGATCGCAGCGCTTGGCGGCGACGTGAAGAAGATCGACGGCTACGGCAAGGGCGCCATCGTCGGTTCCGCAGGCGAGTTGGAGCATGGTGCGCTGTGGCATGTTCCAGGCGGCTACGCCATGCGCGAGCGGCTCGGCGACGCCAAGGCCATCGTGCCGTCGGCCAAGAAGGTCGGCGCCTTCGGCGCGCGGCTCGACGTGCCGCTCGGCCACGTCAACGCCGCCTATGTGCGCAGCCATTTCGACGCCATGGAGGTCGGCATCAGCGATGGCCCGCGTCCCGACGAGATCCTGTTCTGCCTCGCCATGACCTGCGGGCCCCGCGTCCACAACCGCATGGGTGGCCTGGCGGCCGAGGACATCAAGGCATGGGACGGCTTGCGATGAGCGGCGAGGACAATCTGCTGCGGCTGATCGAGGCCGACGAGAACGACGAGAACGGTGAGAACAACTATCACCTGCAGGACCAGGTCGGCTTCATCCTGCGCAAGGCCCATCAGCGCCATGTCGCGCTCTTCGCCTCGCATATCGGCGACCTGACGCCGCCGCAATTCGCCGCTTTGGCGAAGCTCCACGACATCGGCGAAACCTCGCAAAACCAGTTGGGAACGCTGATCGCCATGGATGCCGCCACCGTGAAGGGCGTCATCGACCGGCTGAAGGCGCGGGGTCTCGTCGAAGTCTCCAAACACGAAGTCGACAAAAGGCGGCTGCTGGTCAATCTGACGCCGGAAGGCCGCGAGGCGATCGAGCGGCTCATTCCGCTCGCACGCGCCATAACCGAGGAGACGCTGGCGCCGCTCACGGCTAAGGAGGCCGCGACTTTCCTGCGACTGTTGGCGAAGCTCGCTTAGCGCAATTCCAGGAAAAGCGGCCGCGACCGTATCGTTAATGCATGTCGCCCAAAAGTGCGCAGCGGTTTTGGGGCAACGACATGCATCGAAACAAAGGCTTAAAGCGCGTCGCCTGAATCCGTTTTATCGCGACGCGCTTTAAGTCAGGTCGCGGACGCCGGGCACATTGCGCCCGTCGTCGAACCGGAGGCACCGCGCTCGCCGTCGAAAATGCCTGCTGTGCGCCGCCAGGTCACGGCGACGACCAGCATCGAAATGTAGCCATCAACGGAATAGTGCCAGCCGGTGTAGATGGAGCCGAACAAGATGAAGATCGCGAATGCCCAGCCCGCAAGCCCGAGCCAACGGTTGAGACGCGTAAGGTAGAAGGCGTTCAGGGTGGCGACCGCCACATGCATGCTGGGCATGGCGGATATCCCGGAACCAAGCGCTGGATTACTGGCCTTGTAATTTCTCAGGAGGTAGTCGGAATACTGCAGTACATGTTCGTTGTAGGGATGCTGCCGCAACACCTCCAGAAGGTCCGCATAACGCGCGCCGCCCAGAAACTCATCGTAGAAGATCGGGCCGACGGAGGAAAATAGCGCCGCCATAAGGGTTCCAACCACCATGGTGACGCACGCAAGCGCTACAAGATAACGAAGATGCAGCAACTGATTGGCGTTCAGCGCTGCAAGGAGCACCATGCCAAACCATTCGAGAAACCATATCTTGGAATAGGTCGCCGCTACGAGCAGCGCCAAGGCGTCGGAATCGAATGCATGTGCTATTCGCCACGCCGCCCGGCCATGCAAAAACTCACCGATGTCGGCCAGGGCTTTGTCGCTGTAGAAAGGCACGATGGCCGGGATGTTCACCTTGTAGGTTGTGAAGGCAGCCAGCGACAAGATGAACACCGTCAGAACGATCGATGCCCGTAGCCCGTTCGATCTGAGCGAAATCACGAGGAACCCGATCGGTGATCTTGGCGAATTGATCACTGCCGCCGGAATTATGACAACAAAGACGGAGAGCAGGCCCCAGATCATGAACAGGGACAAATAGTGTTGTGCGATTTGATAATATGCCCGCGGCCAGACCAAAGTCGCCACGGCAATGTAGAGCAGGCAGAAGACGAGCAGTTTTCGTGAGATATAGGCGATATGCTCGATATCCGCCGGTTGGTCGGATCGCGATTGCGGCCTGCCCGGTAGACCCGAGCCCATAATTGAATCGTCGAGCGACCCCATGAATGAATGCCCCCAAACCACGCCGCGGGGCATGTCTATATTCGGAGCCTTAAAATATTATTATTCGGTTGCATCGGAGTTGAGTCGTCAGAAAATAAACGACGACTTAGCGGAGTATAAGACTTGGTGCTATAAGCCGGTGGAAACAACAGCGCGGAACATCTCGTTGGCTTGTTCGGATGTATAGTAACCGAGCCTGACATCCTCGGCAATTTGCTTCGGGTCGCGCTCGCCGGGATCGCCATAGCCGCCGCCGCCAGGCGTGCCGACGCGCACGCGGTCGCCGGCCTTGAGCGCGATGTCCTGCTCTTTCGAAAGATGTGGCGGTACATGCGCTTCGCCGTTCCGGAACACGGTCACGCTGTTCGGCGCGCCGTCCTTGCCGCCAAGCGCGCCCTGCGGCCCGAAGCGGCCGTGGTCCATGACGAAGGACGCGCGCGCCTCGCCGCGCAATATCTCCACCTCATAGGCAAGCCCGAAGCCGCCGCGATGTTTTCCCGCGCCGCCCGAGCCTTCGCGCAGCGCATAGTGCCGGTAGAGCACCGGAAAAGCCTGTTCCATGATCTCGACCGGGGGCGACTTCGAAATGCCGATGGTCGAGCAGCCATTGCTCAAGCCGTCATGGCCGGCATTGCCGCCATAACCGCCGCCGGAAATCTGGTACATGACATAGTCGCGGCCGCGCGCCGGATCGTTGCCGCCGAGCGCGAAATTGCCGCTGGAGCCGGCGGGCGCCGCCGTCACCTTTTCCGGCAGCGCTTGCACCATCGCCGCGAATACCGCCTCGGCGATGCGCTGCGAGACCTCCGCCGCGCAGCCCGAAACCGGCCTCGGGTACTTGGCGTCGAGGAACGTGCCTTCCGGCCGCCTGACGTTCAGCGGCTCGAAGGCGCCGGCGCTGATCGGCACCTCCGGAAAAATATGGCGCATGGCGAGGTAGACGGACGATAGCGTCGTCGCCAGCACGCTGTTCATCGGCCCGGCGCAGGGCTTTGACGACCCGGCGAAATCGAAGGTCAGCGCGTCGCCTTGCTTCTCGACGGCCAGATTGATGGTCAGCGGCTCGTTCACCACGCCGTCGGAATCGACGAAGGCCTGCGAACGATAGACGCCGTCCGGTATGACGGCGATCGAGGCGCGCATCTGCTCGGCGGCGCGGCGGCGCAGCTCCGCGATTGCCTCGACGACGGTTTCGTTACCGTAACGATCCAGGATTTCGTTGAGCCTGTCCTGGCCGATCAAGAGCGCAGCGGCCTGCGCGCGGATATCGCCGATGCGCTGGTCGGCAACGCGGATGTTCGAGCAGATGATGGCGTAGATCTCCGGATCGAGCACGCCCTTCTTGAACAGTTTTACCGGCGGCAGCCTGAGCCCTTCCTGCTCGACTGCGGTGGCCGACGCGGAGAACCCGCCCGGCACCGAGCCGCCGATATCCGGCCAGTGCCCAGTGTTGGAAAGCCAGCAAAAGATTTTTCCATCCCGATAGACCGGCATGACGAAGCGCACATCCATCAGATGCGTGCCGCCGAGATAGGGGTCGTTGACGATGTAGATGTCGCCTTGTTCCGGCGCCAGGCAGCGGCCATCCGCGATCATCTCGATGACGGTCTTGGTCGAGTACTGCATCACGCCGACGAACACCGGCAGGCCCTGACTGCCTTGCGCGATCAACGAGCCGTCGACCGCCGAATAGATGCCGTCCGAGCGGTCGTTGGCCTCGGCGATGACCGGCGAAAAGGCCGCACGCGAAAACGTCAGATCCATCTCGTCGCAGACTTGCTGCAGGGCTGCCTGCAACACCGAAAGCGTGATCGTGTCGAGCTTTGCCATCTTAGGCCTCGCCGATGTCGATGATGATGTTGCCGTCGGCGTCCGAGCGTGCATGGTCGCCGGGTTCCAGCACTGTGGTGGCATCCATCTGTTCCAGGATCGCCGGCCCCTCGATGACGGCATCGAGCGGCAGTTTTTCGCGGGCATAGACCGGCGTGTCGTGCCAGCGCCCGTTGTACCACACCGGCCGGATCTCACGGCGGGCTTCGTCAAGCGTTGCCACGCGCCCTGCCGGATCGATCAGCCGCGACAGGTCGATTTGCGGCCGCACGCCCGTCACCGAGGTGTTGAGGTTGACGAGGTTGGCGCGGATTTCCGGCAGCTCGACCTTGAAGCGCGCGAAGTAGGCTTTCTCGAACAGAAGCTGCAGCGTTTCCCGTGAAACCGAGGACGACGGCAGCGGCACGTTGATGATGTGCGTCTGGCCGACGAACTGCATGTCGGCGGAGTGCGTGACCCGGATCGCATCCGGCTTCACCGCTTCCTTGGCGATCAGCGCCTCGCCTTCGTTACGGTGCCGTTCCAACACCTCGCGAAGCATAGCCTCGTCGAGCTTCGCAACCGGCTGGTTGATCGTGTTGACGAAGTCATGCCGCATATCGGCGACGACACAGCCGAGTGCGTTGGTGATGCCGGGGCGCGCCGGCACCAGCACCCGGGGCAGGCCGAGTTCGCGGGCAAGCGCCGTCGCATGCAGCGGCCCGGCGCCGCCAAAGGCGAACAGCGCGAAATCGCGCGGATCGTGGCCGCGCGACACCGACACCATGCGGATGGCGCCCGCCATCTTCATGTTGCCGAGCCTCAGCACGGCGCCCGCCGCTTCGACACCGGAAAGGCCGGTGCGCTTACCGATCCTGTCCTCGAAAATGCCGGTGACGCGCTCCACGGTGACCGGATTGTCGACCGCGAGCAGCTTCTTCGGTGCCAGCCGTCCGAGCACCAGGTTGGCGTCGGTGATCGTCGGCTCGGTGCCGCCGCGGCCATAGCAGATCGGACCGGGATTGGCGCCGGCACTTTCCGGGCCGATCTGGATCAGCCCGGCCGCATCGACGCGCGCGATCGAGCCGCCGCCGGCGCCGACCGTGTGCACCGCCACCATCGGCACATGGATCGGCATCGCATATTCGATCTCGATCTCGTTCGAGACCGCGGGCTCGGCGTTGCGGATCAGCGCCACGTCGGTCGAGGTGCCGCCCATGTCATAGGTGACGAGGTTGCCGAAGCCGGCGCGCTTTCCGGTGTACGCGGCGGCGATCACGCCGGACGCCGGTCCGGACATGACGGTCTTTGCCGATTCCAGCGTGACGAAGCGCGCCGAGATCATGCCGCCATTGCCGTTCATGATCAGGAAATCACGCGCATAGCCCTTCGCACCGAGTTCCTTGCGCAGCCGCTCGACATAGCGCTCGAGGATCGGCTGCACCGAGGCGTTGACCGCCGCCGTCACGCCGCGCTCGAACTCGCGGGCCTCCGAAAGCAGGGCATGTCCGGTGGTGATGTGGCCGTTTGGCCAGAATTCGGCCGCGATCTCCGAGGCGCGCCGTTCATGCGCCGGGTTGGCGTAGGAATGCAGGAAGTGGATGACGAGCGACTCGCAGCCGGCGTCGAGCAGCTTCTTCACCACGTCGCGCATCTCGGCTTCGTCGAGCGGGACGCGGACCGCGCCTGACGCTTCGACGCGCTCCGACACTTCGAGCCTCAGGTCGCGCGGAATGACCGGGACGAAGGTGCCTGTCATGCCATAGGCCTGCGGCCTCGTACGCCGCCCGAGCTCGATCACGTCGCGAAAGCCGCGCGTGGTGATCATGCCGGTTCGCGCCAGCCGCCGCTCCAGCACGGCGTTGGTGGTTGTCGTCGTGCCATGCACGATGAGATCGATGCCGTCGATCGGAAAGCCGGTGGAACCGAGCGCGGCGACCACGCCAAAGGCCTGGTTTTCAACTGTCGTCGGCGTCTTGGCGATATGCACCCTGCCGCTCGCCTTGCCATCGATCAGCAGCAGATCGGTGAAAGTTCCGCCGACATCGATGCCGGCAACGACGCTTCCCGCCGACGCCGAAAATTTCTCATTCATTGCCGAAACCCGAAATGCCAGGACTACGGATATGCCTCGGTTTGGAAAGGCATTTTACGCTGCCATCTTGACCTGAAGATCATTTGTATACTAATAAATTCCGGACACAAGAGCTTACCGCTTGGCAGTGTGCAGAGGGCACGCCGGAACCTGACCGTTCGGGCGCGCAGGAGAAAGTTTGGCGCCAGCGTGTTCCGTCTGGGCCGGAAAGTTGGGTTTGAATGAACACGACATCCGCGTTGAACGTCGACAGCGCAAAGCCGCTGCAGTTCCCGATCCCGGCCAATGTCTATGCCGAGACCGTGGTGTCGGTGAAGCATTACACCGACCGGCTGTTCTCCTTCCGCATCACCCGCCCGCAGTCGCTGCGCTTCCGCTCCGGCGAGTTCGTCATGATCGGCCTGCCCAATGCCGAGAAGCCCTTCTTCCGCGCCTATTCGGTTGCCAGCCCCGCCTGGGACGACGAGCTCGAATTCTTCTCGATCAAGGTGCCGGATGGCCCGCTGACCTCCGAGCTGCAGAAGATCGAGGTCGGCGACACCGTCATCATGCGCCAGAAGTCGACCGGCACGCTGGTGCTCGACGCGCTGACGCCTGCCAAGCGCGTGGTCATGATTTCGACCGGCACCGGCATCGCGCCCTTCGCCAGCCTGTTGCGCGATCCCGATACCTACGAGAAGTTCGACGAGGTCATCCTCACCCACACCTGCCGCGACATTGCCGAGCTTACCTATGGCCAGGAGCTGGTGGCGGCGCTGGAGAGCGACCCGCTGATCGGCGAGCTGACCGGCGGTCGCGTCACGCTCTACAATTCGACGACCCGCGAAGAGTCGGCGCGCATGGGCCGCATCACCGCGTTGATCGGCTCCGGCAAGTTCTATTCCGACCTCGGCATCGACAAGCTCAACCCCGAGACCGACCGCATCATGATCTGCGGCTCGATGCATATGCTGAAGGACGTCAAGGAACTCGCCGAAAGCCTCGGCTTTCAGGAAGGCTCCTTGAGCCATCCGGCAAGCTTCGTCGTCGAGCGCGCCTTCGTCGGCTGAGCATAGCCAAGCGCTCGACATCGCTGTTTGACCATACGGTCAAAAATCAGCTGCTTTCGCTGCCTTTTTCCGTTATGACCCTTTGAAAGACTCGTGAAGTGAGACTTCGCGGGCTATCTTCGGCGCAAGCTGAATGAAAGGGCAGGAGATGAGCACCATCCGCGAGGCCGGCGCAAGCGCCGGCGCATCCAAGGTCATGCCGTTGCCGGCGCGCGCCGCCGCCAACACGCCTGTGCCGCCGGAGCACGGCATTGCCCGCAATCCCGGCATGAAGCTCGATCTCGGCTTTCTGGAATCGGTGCGCAGCGTCAACCGCTCGGCGCTGGAGCGCCGCGTCGCGACGCTGACCAAGCGGCGCTCGATCAAGGCCGACAACCAGGCGGCCTGGCTGCTGCGGGCCATTGCCTGCATGGACCTGACAACGCTGAATTCCAACGATACCGACGAACGCGTGCGCAGGCTCTGCGCCAAGGCGATCAATCCGCTGCGCCGGGATATCGTCGAGGGGCTCGGCATATCAGGCGAAACCATCCGCCCGGCGGCGGTCTGTGTTTATCATCCCTTCGTCGCCACCGCGGTCGACGCCGTGCGCGGCACCGGCGTCCACGTTGCGGCGGTCTCCACCGCCTTCCCGCACGGTCTCGCGCCGCTCTCAACCCGCCTGCAGGAGATCGAGGCGTCGGTAAAGGACGGCGCCGACGAGATCGACGTCGTCATTCCGCGCGGCCTGGTCTACGGCGCCAAATGGCGCGAGTTGTTCAACGAGATCGTCGCCATGCGCGCCGCCTGCGGCGAGGCCCATCTCAAGGTCATCCTCGGCACCGGCGACCTCGCCACGCTGCGCAACGTCATGCTCGCCTCGATGGTGGCAATGATGGCGGGCGCCGATTTCATCAAGACCTCGACAGGCAAGGAAAGTGTCAACGCCACGCTTCCCGTCGGGCTGGCCATGGTGCGGGCCATCCGCGCCTATTTCGAGGAGACCGGCTATCTCATCGGGTTCAAGCCGGCCGGCGGCATTTCCACCGCCAAGGTCTCGCTCGACTGGCTGGTGCTGATGAAGGAGGAGCTCGGCCGCCCCTGGCTCGAGCCGGACCTGTTCCGCTTCGGCGCGTCCAGCCTGCTGACTGATATCGAGAGGCAACTCGAGCACCATCTGACTGGTCATTACTCGGCCAACCACCGCCACGCGATGGCGTGAAACCGATCAAGGCGTGATGACTGGAACACCCCTCATCCGTCGCCTTCGGCGACACCTTCTCCCACAAGGGGAGAAGGAGAAGCTCTGCCCCGACCTTCCAAGCAAATATGATCGTGAGCGACCTGCGTACCTTTTCCCTTCTCCCCTTGTGGGAGAAGGTGGCCGAGCGAAGCTCGGTCGGATGAGGGGTGCTAGGCTTGGGATCAGCCTCCAAGGAACAAGTTCATGAACATCCTCGAACGCTATCACGCCATGGAGTACGGCCCGGCGCCGGAAGCCCGCAACGAAGCCGACGCCTGGCTTGCCGGGCGCGATTTCGCAAAGGCGCTGTTCATCGACGGCGGCTGGAAGGCGGCCGCCGGCGGCAAGACCTTCGACACCAGCGAGCCGTCCTCCGGCAAGCTGCTCGCCAAGGTCTCGGATGCCGGCGCCGCCGATATCGACGCCGCGGTCGCGGCGGCCGCCAAGGCACTGCCGAAATGGTCGGCGTCCTCAGGCTACGCCAGAGCAAAAGTGCTCTATGCCATCGGCCGTGCCATGCAGCGTCATCAGCGCCTGTTCGCGGTGCTGGAATCGATCGACAACGGCAAGCCGATCCGCGAGAGCCGCGACATCGATGTGCCGCTGGCGATCCGCCATTTCATCCACCATGCCGGCTGGGCGCAGACGCTTGAGAAGGATTTTCCCGATCACAAGCCGGTCGGCGTCGTCGGCCAGGTCATCCCGTGGAATTTTCCGCTGCTGATGCTGGCCTGGAAGATCGCGCCGGCTTTGGCCGCCGGCTGCACGGTAGTGCTCAAACCGGCCGAATTCACGCCGCTCACCGCCATCCTGTTCGCCGAGATCTGCGAGCGCGCCGGCGTGCCGAAAGGCGTCGTCAACATCGTCCAGGGCGGCCCCGAGGCGGGCGCGGCGATCGTCAATCATCCGGGCGTCCAGAAGATCGCCTTCACCGGATCTTCCGAGGTCGGCAAGATCATCCGCAAGGCGACCGCCGGGTCTGGCAAGAAGCTTTCGCTGGAGCTTGGCGGCAAATCGGCCTTCGTCGTCTTCGAGGATGCCGATCTCGACAGCGCGGTCGAGGGTCTGGTCGACGGCATCTGGTTCAACCAGGGCCAGGTTTGCTGTGCCGGCTCGCGCCTCCTGGTCCAGGAAGGCATCGCTGAAGCCTTGATCGCCAAGATCAAGGTCAGGATGAGCCGGCTGCGCGTCGGCAGCCCGCTCGACAAGAACACCGATATCGGCCCGCTGGTCGATCGCAGCCAGCTCGACCGCGTCAAGGGTTTGATCGCCGAAGGCGCCAGGCAAGGCGCAGTCTGCTGGCAGCCGGATGCCGCTTTGCCGACGACAGGCTACTATCATCTGCCGACGCTGGCGACAGCTGTTTCGCCGGCTAACATTCTGGCGCAGGAAGAGGTCTTCGGTCCGGTGCTGGCGACGATGAGCTTCCGCAACACCGAGGAAGCGATCGAGCTTGCCAACAACACGCGCTACGGCCTTGCCGCTTCGGTGTGGAGCGAGAACATCAATCTGGCTTTGCACGTCGCGCCGCAACTGAAGGCCGGCGTGGTGTGGGTCAACGGCACCAACATGTTCGACGCCGCCTGCGGCTTCGGCGGCTATCGTGAAAGCGGCTTTGGTCGCGAGGGCGGCTGCGAAGGCATGTTCGAATATCTCGCCGCGAAGCTGCCGGTCGGCCAGGTGATCAAGCCGGCCGCGGCCGGCTCGGCCCAGCCGGTCGAGCAGGCCGACGGCTCCGTCATCGACCGCACGGCAAAGCTGTTCATCGGCGGCAAGCAGGTGCGGCCGGATGGCAATTACTCGCTCGCCGTCGCTAACGCCAAGGGCAAATTGGCCGGCGAAGTGGGGCTCGGCAACCGCAAGGACATACGGGATGCGGTTTCTGCCGCCCGCGCGTGCAAGGCCTGGCCGGATGCGACCGCCTATAACCGCAGCCAGGTGCTCTATTATTTCGCCGAGAACCTGTCCGGCCGCGCCGATGAGTTTGCGTCTCGCCTCGTCCAGCTGACCGGCGTCGCCGCCAAGGCCGCGCGCGAAGAAGTCGAGCAGTCGATCGAGCGGCTCTTCCTCTATGCCGGCCTCGCCGACAAGTTCGAAGGCCGCGTACATCAGCCGCCGTCTCGCGCCGTCACTTTGGCGTTGCATGAGCCCGTGGGCGTCGTCGGCATCGTCGCGCCGGACAACCAACCGCTGCTCAACTTCATTTCGCTGGTCGCGCCGGCGCTCGCGATGGGCAACACCGTGGTCGCAGTCCCGTCCGAGCGCCACCCGCTTTTAGCCACCGACCTCTACCAGGTGATCGAATATTCCGACGTCCCGGCCGGTGCCGTCAACATCGTCACCGGCCGCAGCGCCGAGCTGTGCGGCGTGCTGGCCAAGCACGACGACGTCGACGGGCTCTGGGTGTTCGGCGATGCCGACACCTGTGCCAGGGCGGAGGCCGACTCCATCGGCAATCTCAAGCGCGTCTGGACCGGCAACGGCCGCACTCTCGACTGGCCGTCGAGCGAGGCCGCCGGCGAGGCCTTCCTGCGCTGCGCCATCGAGGTCAAGAACGTCTGGGTGCCTTACGGCGACTGAGCGCGTCGATCTGACGGGCTCTGCCGCTTGGAGGTTCGGGCGCGTTTGCCGCAGCTCTTCCGGCTTGACGCATCGCTATGTGTTCTTTAACCAGAAAAAACAATTGGCGGGCAACAAGTCAGGCGGCAGGCTCGCCTGGCACATTGCATCCCGTCTCGCCGCCGGTAAGAAAGCTCGCGATATCTGGAGGGAAGAATGGCGAATCTGGCAGGCAAGGTGGTTGTGGTCACCGCGGCAGCCCAGGGCATCGGACGCGCGAGCGCGCTGGCTTTCGCAAATGCCGGCGCCATCGTCCACGCCACCGACATCAACGAGGCGGCGCTGGCCGAACTCGCCACGACGCCAGGCATAAAAACCCGCAAGCTCGATGTGCTGGACGACGCAGCCGTCACTGCTGCCTTCGCCGAGATCGGTCCCGTCGACGTGCTGTTCAACTGTGCCGGTTTCGTCCATTCGGGCTCGATCCTCGAAATGAAGGACGAGGACCTCGACTTCGCGCTCAACCTCAATGTTCGCGCCATGATCCGCACCATCCGTGCCGTGCTGCCCGGCATGCTGGAGCGCGGCGACGGCTCGATCATCAACATGGCCTCGCTGGCGAGCTCGCAGAAGGGCGTGCCGAACCGCTTCGCCTATGGCCTGACCAAGGCGGCCGTCGTCGGCCTCACCAAGGCGGTTGCCGCCGATTACGTCGCCAGAGGCATTCGCTGCAACGCCATCTGCCCGGGCACCGTCGAAAGCCCGTCGCTGCAGGACCGCATGCAGGCGCAGGGCGACTATGAGGCGGCGCGCGCGGCTTTCATCGCCCGTCAGCCCATGGGCAGGCTCGGCACGCCGGAAGAAATCGCCGATCTCGCGGTCTACCTCGCTGGCGCGACCTACACGTCGGGGCAGGCCTACAACATCGACGGCGGCTGGTCGATCTGACGGCGGGACGAGAAAGGATTGTCGGCAGTCGTTTGGATCGAAGCGTCTGAAAATCCCGCCCAATGGTCGGCATAAAGGTGGGGCTTGCTTGCCGTGGACAGGGCCGACGACTACGGTCCGCCGGCTTTGACGGGAATTTGTGAAAACGGCCGTTGGCCGCAAGGTGGAGAAGTAAGATGAAGTTGTTGCGCTATGGCGAAGCTGGCAGCGAAAAGCCCGGCCTGCTCGATGCGGATGGGACGATCCGCGACCTTTCCGCTCATGTCGCCGATATCGCCGGCACGACGCTTCACCCGGCCTCGCTGGACATGCTCTCGAAACTCGACCCAAAATCGCTGCCGGCGGTCCCCGGCAAGCCGCGCATGGGCGCTTGCGTCGCCGGCACGGGCAAATTCATCTGCATCGGCCTCAACTATTCCGACCACGCCGCCGAGACCGGCGCCACCGTGCCGCCGGAACCGATCATCTTCATGAAGGCAAGCTCGGCGATCGTCGGGCCGGATGACGACGTGCTCATCCCGCGCGGCTCGGTCAAGACAGACTGGGAGGTCGAGCTCGGCGTCGTCATCGGCAAGACGGCAAAATATGTCAGCGAGGACGACGCGCTGGATTACGTTGCCGGCTACTGCGTCGCGCACGACGTGTCCGAGCGCGCCTTCCAGGCCGAGCGCCAGGGCCAGTGGACCAAGGGCAAGTCCTGCGACACCTTCGGCCCGATCGGCCCCTGGCTGGTGACCAAGGACGAGGTCGCCGACCCGCAGAACATCAAGATGTGGCTGACGGTCAACGGCAAGACCATGCAGGACGGCTCGACCAAGACCATGGTCTATGGCGTCAAATATCTGGTGTCCTATCTCAGCCAGTTCATGTCGCTGCATCCCGGCGACATCATCTCCACCGGCACGCCGCCCGGCGTCGGTCTTGGCATGAAGCCGCCGGTGTTCCTGAAGGCCGGCGATGTCGTCGAGCTCGGCATCGAGGGACTTGGTCAGCAGAAGCAGACGTTCAAGGCGGATGAGTAGCGCCGACCTCGCCTTCTCCCCTTGGGGGAGAAGGTGGCCGCGAAGCGGCCGGATGAGGGGTGTTGAAGGATCTCGGCGCAGCAAGACTAAGCGCCCCGGGCCTTCGATTTTTGAGGTTGCACTCCGCTGGAGCACCCCTCATCCGTCTCGGCGCTACGCGCAGATCCACCTTCTCCCACAGGGGGGAGAAGGAGAAGATGGCGCTACTTCAACACCTTCCCATCCGCTCCAAACCTATAAGTCTTGGCCGCATCCGGCGTTGCATAGAGCGTCGAGCCCGGCTCGGCATTGTAGACGCCGAAGATGCGCACGGTGATCAGTCCGGCCTTCTCGCAATCGAGATAAAGGTTGGTGTCGGCGCCGAGATGCTCGGCATGCACGACGGTACCTTTCCAGGCGCCGGATTTCGTGTCGACCGTCATATGCTCCGGCCGCACGCCGATGGTCTTCGCCGTCTCGCCCAGCCGGGCGCCGTCGACGAAATTCATCTTCGGCGAGCCGATGAAGCCGGCGACGAATTCGTTCGCCGGTGAATTGTAGAGCTCCATCGGGCTGCCGATCTGCTCGATGCGGCCGGCATTGAGCACGACGATCTTGTCGGCCAGCGTCATCGCCTCGACCTGGTCGTGGGTGACGTAGATCATCGTCGCTTTCAGCCGCCGGTGCAGCTGTGCGATCTCCAGCCGGGTGTTCACGCGCAATGCCGCATCGAGGTTGGATAGCGGTTCGTCGAACAGGAACAGCTTTGGCTCGCGCACCACGGCGCGGCCGATGGCGACGCGCTGGCGCTGTCCGCCCGACAATTCCGCCGGCCGGCGCTGGAGATAAGGCTCGAGCGACAGCATGGCGGAAGCTACCTTGATGCGGCGCTCGATCTCGGCGGTCGGCGTGCCGGCCTGTTTCAGGCCCAGCGCCATGTTGTTCTTCACCGTCAGATGCGGGTAGAGCGCATAGGTCTGGAACACCATGGCGATGCCGCGTTTAGCCGGCGGCGTGATCGAGACATCCGCGCCGTCGATCAGCACCCGGCCGGAGGTCGAGTCCTCCAGGCCGGCGATGACGCGCAGCAGCGTCGATTTTCCGCAGCCGGACGGGCCGACGAAGACGACGAATTCGCCATCCGTCACTTCGAGGTCGATGCCCTTCAGCACCTCGACCTGCCCGAAGGCCTTCTTCACATTCTCGATCTTCAGCGAGCCCACGGCAGTCCTCCAAATTGACGGGTGGGCGCCAAGACACCCCCCTCTGTCCTGCCGGACATCTCCCCTTCAAGGGGGGAGATTGGCAGCTTCAATGTCTCGCGCCACTTTGCGGCGCCGATCATTAGCGAAAGCAGTCCCGACATCCGATCTCCCCCCTTGAGGGGGAGATGGCCGGCAGGCCAGAGGGGGGCGCCGTAGAGCGCGACCCCTGACGACAACTCCCTTGTCACAGATGCACCGCCTTCCCGCCGCGCACGCTCTCGTCGGCGGCGAGGCAGACGGCAAGCGATTTCACGGCATCGTCCATGTGGCGGGTGAGGTCGATATTTTCGCGGATGGCCTTGAGCAGGAAGGCCTGTTCGAGGTCGCAGAGTTCCTGATGGCCCGGCTCGCCCTCCATCGACAGCAACTGGTCTTCCTTGGCGAACTTGCCGTCCGGCCCGGTCGCGGCACTGTGCAGCCGGATGGTCGAGGTCTTGGTGTGGGTGTCGATGTCGTCGGACTTCACCCCTTCCTTCATGACGATCGACACGCAGCCCTTGGGCGACATCACATCCTTCACGAAGAAGGCCGTCTCCGAGATCATCGGCCCCCAGCCGGCTTCGTACCAGCCGACCGAGCCGTCGTCGAACAGCACCTCCAGGTGGCCGTAATTGTACATCGTGGGCGCGATTTCGTCGGTCAGCCGCACGCCCATGCCGCGCACCTCGACGGGCCTGGCGTCGGTGATCTGCAGCATCACGTCGAGATAGTGCACGCCGCAGTCGACGATCGGCGAGGTCGTCCGCATCAGCTGCTTATGCGTCTCCCAGGTGTGGCCGGAGGACTGCTGGTTGAGGTTCATGCGAAACACGTAGGGACCGCCGAGCTTGCGCGCCTCGGCGATCAGACGCACCCAGGACGGATGGTGGCGCAGGATATAGCCGATCACCAGTTTCTTGCCGTTGGCCTTGGCGGCATCGACGACGCGTTGCGCGTCGGCCACCGTCGTTGCCAGCGGCTTCTCGACGAAGACATGGCAGCCGGCTTCGAAGGCCTTCACCGCATAGTCGGCGTGGCTGTCGGAATAGGTGGCGACGCAGGCGACGTCGGGTTTTTCGTCACGCAGCGCGTCATCGAAGGAGCGCTGGATGGCGTAACCGGACAGCTCCTCGGGCAGCGGCACGTCGGAGCGGTTGACCAGCGCCGCGATCTGAAAACCTGGATTGGTGTGATAGGCCAGCGCGTGGCTGCGGCCCATATTGCCGAGACCGGCGACAACGACGCGAAGGGGTACTTTAGAGCTCACTGAGCTACTCCAGACATTCCATTTTCTCTTGAGAGGGTGTCACCCCACCCGGCGCTCCGCGCCGACCTCCCCATCAAGGGGAGGTAGGGCGTCGGCGTGAAGATGCTCACCGCCACAGGAACCGCGTTAAACTCAGAACTCCGGCTGTTGGAAATGAAGCGGCAACCTTCTACCTCCCCTCGATGGGGAGGTCGGCGCGCAGCGCCGGGTGGGGTGACGCGCAACCCTACGGACAATTGGCGGTCATCGCTCACTTGACCGCTCCCGACGTGATGCCGCGGATCAGCTGCCGCGAGAAGATGACATAGAGGATCAGCACCGGCAGGATCGCCAGCGAGAGCGCCGCCAGGATCGCGTTCCAGTTGGTGACGAACTGGCCGAGGAAGAGCTGCGCGCCGAGCGTCACCGTCTTGGTCTCTTCCGAAGGCGCCAGGATCAGCGGGAACCACAGATCGTTCCAGATCGGGATCATGGTGAAGACGGCAACCGTCGCCATCGACGGGCGCACCAGCGGCAGCACCAGCCTAAAGAAGATCGTGTATTCCGACAGCCCGTCGATGCGGCCGGCATTCTTCAGGTCGTCGGACACCTGCTTCATGAATTCCGACAGGATGAAGATCGCCAGCGGCAGGCCTTGCGCCGTGTAGACGAGGATCAGCGCCGTCAGCGTGTTGACCAGTCCGGTCGCCACCATCAGCTGCAGGATGGCGACGGTGCCGAGCCGGATCGGGATCATGATGCCGAGCGCCAGATAAAGCCCCATCAGCGAGTTGCCGCGGAAGCGGTATTCCGACAGCGCGAAGGCTGCCATGGCGCCGAACAGCAGCACGAAGAACAGCGAGGCGACCGTGACGACGAGGCTGTTCTGGAAATAGTGGATGAAATCGCCTTGTCCGATCACCGTGGTGTAGCCGATCAGGTCGAAGGTCTTGGGTGTCGGCGGCGTCAGCGGCGCGCCGAAGATGCCCGCGCGCGACTTGAACGAATTCATCACCACCAGGATGACCGGGAACAGCGCGATCGCGGTGTAGGTCAGAAGGATCGCATGGGCGCCGATGGTGCGGGGCAGAGAGCGGGTGGCTAGGCTCATGGCGTGCCTCAGAACTGGTAGCGACGTAGGCGCGTCTGGACGAGGAACAGGTAGACGCAGACGCCGGCGAGGATGATCAGGAACATGATCGTGGCGATCGCGGCACCCATGTTGGGATCGCCGACCTGCAGCTGGAAGCCGAAGAAGGCGCGGTAGAGGAAGGTGCCGAGGATATCGGTCGAATAGTTCGGTCCGGCCAGCGCCCCTTGCGCGGTGTAAATCAGGTCGAAGGCGTTGAAATTGCCGACGAAGGTGAGGATCGAGATGATGCCGATCGAGGGCAGGATCAGCGGCAGCTTGATCTTCCAGAACTGCGCCATGCCGGTGACGCCGTCGCATTCGGCGGCCTCGATCACCTCGTCGGGGATCGACAGCAGCGCTGCATAGATCAGCATCATCGGAATGCCGACGAACTGCCAGACCGAGACCAGGCTGAGCGCGGTGAGCGCATATTGCTCCTTGCCGAGCCACGGCGTGAAAAAGCTCTTCAATCCCACGAAATCCATCAGATGCGGCGCCACGCCCCAGATCGGCGACAGGATCAGCTTCCAGGCAAAGCCGACGATGACGAAGGACAGGATCGTCGGCACGAAGATCGCGGTACGGTAGAAAGCGGTGAAGCGCAGCCTGGGGCTGGAAAGAAGCGCCGCCAAAAGGATGCCGATCGGGTTCTGCACCAGCATGTGGATGATGAAGAACCAGACATTGTTCCTAAGTGCATTCCAGAAATTCACCGACCAGTTCGGATCGCCGAACAGCGTGCGGAAATTGCTAAAGCCGACAAACACCTGGGACTGTTCGATGTTGCGGAACAGGGAGAGCTGGAGGGTGCCGAACAGCGGCAGGATCATGAATGCGGTGTAGACCAGCACCGCCGGTGCCAGGAATACGCCGACATGCCAGCGGATCGGTCTTTTCGCTCGCGTTTTTGCAGCCATGAGTTCGGTAGCCATGAGTTCGGTCCCCGCCGTCTCTCGGTTCTAGGTCGGATGATGCTAGATGATGCCTCGATGCATGGCCCGATTGTCCCCGTCACGGGAAGACAAGACCAGCGACAGATCGGCTCCGTCTTCCCCGCAAGACGAGGGTAAGACCGGGAGGCAGCGCCGACAATCGCTATCTGGAACTGCTTGAACGCCGGCCGGGCGCGCGCCCGGCCGACGTCGCAATCAGCGTTCTTACTTCGCCGGCTTGTACCAGCTGTCGAGGCCGGTCTGCAGCTTCTTGGCCGCTGCCTCCGGCGTGTCGGTGCCGTTGATCACGTTGGCCGATTCGACCCAGGTCTCGTTCTCGAGGTTCGGCGTGCCGCGCGACAGGATCTGGTAGGTCGAGCGGATCGTCGACTTGCACTTGCCGCGCCAGGAGACGAATTCCTGCGCCAGCGGGTCTTCCATCTTCACCGGCGAGGAGTTCAGGCTGAAGAAGCCCGGCAGCGCGTTGGCGTAGATGGTGGCGAAATCCGGCGAGGCGACCCAGGACAAGAACTTCTTGGCCTCTTCCGAATGCTTCGACGCTGCATTGAGGCCCATGCCGATGTCGGTATGGTCGGAGATGTAGCAGGTGTCGCCGGCCTTCTCGACCGGCGGCGGGAAGGCGCCCATCTTGAACTGGGCCTGGGTGTTGAACAGGCCGATTTCCCACGAGCCGGCCGGGTAGATGGCGGCGCGGCCGAGCGTGAACAGGTTCTGGCTGTCCGGATAGGTCTGCGCCTCGAAACCGTCGCCGAGATACGGCTTCCACTTGGCCAGTTCCTCATACGGCGCGACCCAATCCTTGTCGGTCAGCTTCTGATCGCCCTTGATCAGCGCCTTGCGGCCGTCCTCGCCCTTCCAGTAGTTGGGGCCGATGTTCTGGTAGCCCATGGTCGCGGCTTCCCACAGATCCTTGGTGCCCATCGCCATCGGGATGTAGGTGCCGTCGGCCTTGATCTTGTCGAGCACGGCGAAGAACTCGTCGCGGGTCGTCGGCACCTTGAGGCCGAGCTTGTCGAAGGCGTCCTTGTTGTAGATGAAGCCGTGGATGACCGAGGCCATCGGCACGCAGAAGCTCGACTTGCCGTCGTCGGTCTGCCAGGCGGCCTTGGCGACGGGTGAGAAGTTCTCCATGCCGGGAAGCGAGGAGATGTCGGCGAGGTTGCCCTTCTTGAACAGCTCGAGCGACTTGTCGAAGGGGCGGCAGGTGATCAGGTCGCCGGCCGAACCGGCGGCGAGCTTGGCGCCGAGGGCGGCGTCATACTCGGTCGGAGCCGAAGGCGCGAACACCACCTTGATGCCGGGGTTCTTGGCTTCGAAGGCCGGGATCAGCTTGTCCTTCCAGATGGCCAGGTCGTCGCCGCGCCAGCTTTCGATGTTGAGCGTTACGTCGTCGGCCAGCGCCATCCCGGTGGTGCCGAGGATGCTTGTGCCGATGAGAAGGGCCGTCAGTAGTTTGGTCTTCATCTTCAGTCTCCCTGTTGACCTTTTTCAGGTTCGGTTTTGATGAGAACAGAGGCTCAGCGCCCCTTGTTCCCCTCGATCGCGGAAAGGGCTGGCCTGAGCTTCTGGCCGGTCCTTTCCAGTATCTTCTCGGCCACATCGGCGTTGGCGGCGCCGGCGGCGAGCAGAATGGCGGTTTTGACAACGCCGCCGCTCTCCTCGAGCAGGTGGGCGGCGTCGTCGCGGCTTCGGCCGCTGAGGGCGGCGACCATGCGCACGGCGCGTTCGCGCAGCTTGATGTTGTCGGCGGTGAGGTTGACCATGTAGCCGTCATGGACATGGCCGAGATGGACGGCGGCAAGCGTCGAAAGCATGTTGAGCGCGATCTTCTGCGCGGTACCCGCGCCCATGCGCGTCGAACCGGCGATCAGTTCCGGCGGCGTTTCAAGCAGGACGGCGACGTCGGCTTGGCTGAAGAGTGCGGCACCCCGGTTGTTGGCGATCGCGATCGTTGCTGCGCCCCAGCGCCGCGCGTCCTGCAGCGCCTGGACCGCATAAGGGGTCGAGCCGCTGGCGGAGATGGCGATCAGGCAGTCGCCCTTGCCGATATCGGCCGCGGCAACGGCCGCCGCCGCTTCCTCGGTGTCGTCCTCCGGCCCGCCGGCCAGCGTGCGGAACGCTTCGTCGCCGCCGGCGATCAGGATGGCGATGCGGTCGCGCGCAATGCCGAAAGTGCCGGGCAGTTCCAGCGCGTCGGCCACCGCCATCAGGCCGGAGCTGCCGGCCGCCGCATAGGCGAGCTTGCCGCCATTCTTCAGTTGCCCGGCGATGAGTTCGGCGGCGGCGGCAATCGCCGGGATGGCCCCGTGCACGGCCTTGGCGGCCTCGATCTGGGCATTGGCCAGGAACGCCAGAATGGCTTCCGGGGCCTGGACATCCAGCCCCTCGGCATTCTGGTGGAGCGCTTCCGTGCGCGTCTCGGCCATCCATTTTCCTCCAACTGAAGAAACAATACCAAAAAAATACCACTTGTCCACACGCATTAACGCTTTTCGGATGGGGGAATTCGATTGTCGGCAAATTCCCTCGGTTTTTCAATAAAATACTGCTTAATCTTTTTTGAACCGAAATTAACTCTTGGCTATTGGTATTTTATTGGTATTATCTGGACACGAGGAGAAATCGTGTGAAATTCGTGCTTGGCATCGATGGCGGCGGCACCAGCTGCAGGGCGGCTCTTGCGACCGTCGACGGCGCTGTCGTCGGTCGTGCCAGGAGCGGCGCCGCCAACATCCGCACCGACCTCACCGGTGCCCGCGCCAACATCGTCGAGGCGGCCCGGCAGGCTTTTCTCGCCGCCGGCGCGAATCCGGAGCTGATCCCGCGGACGCCGGCCATTCTCGGCCTCGCCGGCGCCAATGTCGGCACCTACCGGCAGCAGCTCGAGGCGATCCTGCCGTTCAGCAGGAGCCGCGTCGAAACCGACGCCGAGATAGCGCTCGAGGGCGCGGTCGGTCCCAATGACGGCGCCATGGCCATTCTGGGGACCGGCACCGCCTATATGGCGCGCAAAGCGGGCAAGTCGCGCGCCATCGGCGGTTGGGGTTTCCAGGTCGGCGACCAGGGCAGCGGCGCCCGCATCGGCCGCGACCTGCTGGAGCAGACGCTGCTTGCCTATGACGGCATCCGCCCCGGCTCGCCCTTGACGGACGCCATGCTCGCCGTCTTCCGCAACAATCCCGAAGACGTGGTCGAATTCACCACCAACGCCAAGCCGGGCGATTTCGGTGGCTTCGCGCCAAAGGTCTTCGACCACGCCGAAAAGGGCGACCTCGTCGCCAACTGGATCCTCGGCAAGGCGGTTGCCGATGTCGAGGCTTCGCTCGGCGCGCTCGATCTTGCCGACGATGCGCCGCTTTGCCTGCTCGGCGGGCTGGCGCCGCTTTATGCGCCGCGCCTGTCGGCGCGCTATCAGGCGCTGCTGAAAGCCCCGCTCGACGATGCGCTCGGCGGCGCCGTGCAGATGGCCGTGCGCGTCTTCGCAAGCGGTCCGAAGGCCGCCCCATGAACGCCGCCGACCAGATATTCGCCATGCTGAGGGAATCCTCGCAGAGCGGCGCGCCGCTTTACCTGCAGCTCAGGCGCAGCATCGAGGAGGCGGTCAATCGCGGCCTGATCGGCCCCGGCGACGCGCTGCCTTCCGAGCGCGACATCGCCAGCAAGGCCGACATATCGCGCGTCACCGTGCGCAAGGCCGTGCAGGACCTGGTCAAAGGCGGCGTTCTCGTCCAGCGCCATGGCTCGGGCACCTTCGTCGCGCCGCGCATGGAGCGCGTCGAGCAATCGCTGTCGAGGCTCACCTCCTTCACCGAGGACATGGCGCGCCGCGGCATGAGCGTCCGCTCGGTCTGGCTCGACCGCGGGCTTTACGCGCCGTCGCCGGACGAGATGATGGTGCTTGGCCTATCCTCGACCGAGCTGGTGGCGCGCGTCGCGCGCCTGCGCATCGCCAACGACACGCCGCTGGCGATCGAGCGCGCCGCGATTTCGGCGAGCGTGTTGCCGGATCCCGAGGCGATAGGCTCCTCGCTATATGCGGCGCTGGGAACGACCGGTAATCGCCCGGTGCGCGCCGTGCAGCGCATCTCCGCCACCAATCTGGGCGACGCCGATGCGCTCCTGCTGGAAGTGTCCTCCGGGGTTGCCGGTCTGCAGATCGAGCGTATTTCCTATCTGGCGAGCGGCAAGGTGATCGAGTTCACCCGCTCGGTCTACAGAGGCGACGCCTATGATTTCGTCGCGGAACTCCGGCTGACCGGGCCGGGAGAGGAGATCCGGCCATGACCCCGGCCACCACCCATATGCGGCGCGAGATCGATGAGATCCCTGAAGCCGCCGCCCGCCTTCTCGACGGCTCGGCTTCGGCGCTGGCCGAGGCCGGCCGCGGCCTGCGCGAGCGCGACCCGCAATTCGTCGTCACCGTGGCGCGCGGCTCGTCCGACCACGCCGCGACCTTCATGAAATACGCCGTCGAGCTGACGGCAGGCCTTGCCGTTGCCTCGGTGGGGCCGTCGATCGCTTCGATCTATGGCGCCAAGCTCAGGCTGCGCGGCTCCGCCTGCCTGGCGGTGTCGCAGTCGGGCAAGAGCCCCGACATCGTCGCCATGGCCGAAACCGCAAGGGCCGGCGGCGCGCTCACCGTTGCCATCACCAACACGGCCGACTCGCCGCTGGCGCGCGCCTCCGACTACGCCATCGACATTCTGGCTGGGCCGGAACGCAGCGTCGCGGCCACCAAGACCTTCGTTAATTCCGCCGTTGCCGGCCTGGCGCTGATGGCGCACGCCACCGATGACCAGCCATTGCTTCGGGCGCTCGCCGGCCTGCCCGGCCATTTCGAGAAGGCGATCGCCTGCGACTGGATGGCGCTCGCCGGCGCTTTGGAGAACCCGCAATCGCTGTTCATCCTCGGCCGCGGCCCATCCTTCGCGATCGCCAGCGAGGCGGCGCTGAAATTCAAGGAAACCTGCGCCATGCATGCCGAGGCCTATAGCGCCGCCGAGGTCATGCATGGACCGTTGGCGCTGGTCGGGCCGGGTTTCCCGGTTCTGGCGCTCGCCGCGCGCGATGCGTCCGAACCCTCCGTCGCCGAGGCGGCCGACGGCCTGACGGCCAAGGGCGCCGCCGCTTTCATCACATCCGATAAGGCGAAGGCCGCGAGGCTTCTGCCGCATGTCGCCACCGGCCATCCGCTGACCGATCCGCTGCCGCTGATCGTGTCCTTCTACGGTTTCGTCGAGGCCTTCGCGCGCCATCGTGGGCTCGACCCCGATACGCCGCGCAACCTGCGCAAGGTGACGGAGACCGTATGAGCGACCGTTTCGCGCTCACCGGCGCCCGCATCTTCGACGGCGCCGACTGGCATGACGACGCCGCCCTCGTCGTCGATGGCGAGGTGGTCGAGGCCATCCTGCCCGCAGGCGCCATTCCGTCCGGCGTTTCGGCGGTCGAGGCCGGCGGCGGCCTGCTGGTGCCCGGTTTCGTCGACATCCAGGTCAATGGCGGCGGCGGCGTCATGCTCAACGACCATCCCGATGTCGCCTCGATCCAAACCATCTGCGGCGCGCATGCGCCCTTCGGCACCACGGCGCTGCTGGTGACGCTGATCACCGACACGCCGTCGATCACCGCCGCCGCAATTGCCGCCGGCGCCGAGGCGGCCCGGGAAAAGGTGCCGGGTTTCCTCGGCCTGCATCTCGAAGGGCCGCATCTCTCCGTAGCTCGCAAGGGCGCGCATGATCCGGCGCTGATCCGGCCGATGACCGATGCCGACCAGGCGGCCTTGATCGCGGCGCATCAGGATCTACCCGTGCTGCTCACCACCGTCGCGCCGGAATCGGTCGAGCCTGCCCGTGTCGCGGCGCTGGCCAAGGCCGGCGTCGTCGTCAGCCTCGGCCATAGCGACACCGACTATTCGACGGCCAGCGCCTTCGCCAGTGCAGGGGCAACGGTCGTCACACATCTGTTCAACGCCATGAGCCAGATCGGCAACCGTGAGCCGGGTCTGGCGGGGGCGGCGATCGACACTGGCGGCTTGTACGCCGGCATCATCGCCGACGGCATCCATGTCCATCCGGCAACGATGATCCTTGCGCTGCGTGGCAAGCAAGGACCAGGCAAGATCCTGCTCGTCACCGATGCCATGGCGACGATCGGCACCGACATGACGTCGTTCACGCTGAACGGTCGCACCATCTACCGCAAGGACGGCAGTCTCAGGCTTGCCGACGGCACGCTCGCCGGCGCCGATCTCGACATGATTTCCGCCATCCGCTACGTCCATCGCGTCGTCGGCCTGGATCTCGACGAGGCCCTACGCATGGCCTCGCTCTATCCCGCCGAGGCAATCGGCCAGGCGCATCGCCTCGGCCGTTTCGCCAACGGCACCGCCGCCGACATTGTCGGCCTGTCGGAAGACCTCGTCGTCAGGAGGGTCTGGATTGGCGGCAAGAAGGTTTTTGGAGCGTAAGCCCATCCTTCGTCATACTCGGGCTTGACCCGAGTATCCATTCCGTGACCTCCTCAGAGTGCAACGGTGCAGAATTCTGTAGCCGTTCCAACGCCTTAGCGTAACGGCATGGATTCTAGGGTCTTCGCGCGTCGCTTCGCTCCTTGCTCCGCCCTAGAATGACGACGCAGTCTTATTAGCCGGCTTTCACCGCGTAGATATCCTTATACGCCTCGCGCAAAACGTTCTTCTGCACCTTGCCCATCGTGTTGCGCGGCAGTTCGTCGACGAAGATCACCTGTTTCGGATGCTTGTATTTCGCCAGCCGACCAGCGATAGCGTCCGCAATATCGGCCGCATCTAGCGCCGATCCCGGTTTGCGCACGACGACCGCGGTGACGCCTTCGCCGAAATCCGGATGGGCGATGCCGATCACAGCGCTTTCGCTGACGCCGTCGAGCGCGTCGATCTCGCTTTCGATCTCCTTCGGATAGACATTGAAGCCGCCCGAGATGATCAGGTCCTTGCCGCGTCCGACGATATGGACATAGCCGTCGGCATCGATCAGCCCGAGGTCACCGGTGATGAAGAAGCCGTCGTCGCGGAATTCGGCCCTGGTCTTCTCCGGCATCCGCCAATAGCCGGCAAAGACGTTGGGGCCCTTGACCTCGATCGTGCCGATCTCGCCCTGACCAAGCCGCCTGCCATCCTCGGGATCGGTTATGCGCAGCGAAACGCCGGGCAGTGGGAACCCGACCGTGCCGGCGCGCCGCTCGCCGTCATAAGGGTTGGACGTGTTCATGTTCGTCTCGGTCATGCCGTAGCGCTCGAGGATGGCGTGGCCGGTGCGCTCGCGCCAAGCCTTGTGCGTCTCGGCCAGCAACGGCGCCGAACCGGAGATGAAGATTCGCATACCCTTGGCAGCCTCTTTTGTCAGGCCGTCCTGCTGAAGCAGCCGCACATAGAAGGTCGGTACGCCCATCAAAGCCGTCGCGCGCGGTATCAGCGACAGGATGCGCGCCGGGTCGAATTTCTGCTCGAACAGCATTGTCGCGCCGGCCATCAGGATGACGTTGGTGGCGACAAACAGGCCGTGCGTGTGGAAGATCGGCAGCGCGTGTATCAGCACATCGTCGGCGCTGAAGCGCCACTGCTCGACCAGCACGCGGGCATTCGAGGCGAGGTTCTCGTGGCTGAGCATCGCGCCCTTGGAACGGCCGGTCGTGCCTGAGGTGTAGAGGATCGCGGCAAGATCGTCCGGCCCGCGCTCGACATCGATGAAATCCGCCACCTGCCGCGAAGCCTGGCTGGCAAGCGTTCCCTGTCCGTCGCGGCCAAGCGTGAGCACCGTGGCGCCGATCGACGCAGCAAGCGGTTCGACACCGGATAGACGGTCCGGATCGCACACGATCAGCCTCGGTTCGGCGTCCCGGAAGAAATAGTCGAGCTCCGGCAGCGTGTAGGCAGTGTTGAGCGGCAGGAAGACCGCGCCGGTGCGCAGACAGGCGAGATAGAGCAGCGCCGCCTCCGGGCTCTTCTCGACCTGGACGGCGACGCGGTCGCCGGGCTCGACGCCCGCCTGCGCCAACCCATGCGCCAGTTGCGCGGACTTCGCCAGCATGTCGCCATAGGTGATCGAGCGGCCGTCATCCGTCTCCATCAGCAACCGGCCGGCCGCCGGCATACGGGAACGGAAAGCGCTGAAGAGATGGTTGGTCATGCTTTTTCCCCGGCCTCATGGCCGAGGACATTTAATACATCGGCCTGACCGGAGCGAATATCAGATTTGCCTGCGACGGGCAGCTACATGGGCCGCTGTTTGCGACTGCGCGCGGATTTGGCTGAGCCGGCTCTAGGGTCGTAGCCCTCGTTGAGGCGCGCCGTGCACATCTCCGCCGTCAGCCGGTAGTGGCTGAGCAGGGCTTCGACCGCGCCGTCGGCGTCGCCATCCAGCGTCCGTTCGGCAATTGTCCGGTGCTCGCCGAGGTCGTCGCGTTCGGAGCCTGGACCGCGCTGCGAGATCAGCCTGTAGCGGGAGGCCTGGTCGGAAAGCTGGTCGCAAAAGCCAATCAGCCAGTGCGACCGGCAAGCGGCAATCAGCGCGCGATGAAAGGCGCGGTGCAGCTTCTCCCATTCCGGATTGTTGGTGGTTGGCTCATCGGGCTGGCGCCGCTCGGCGCGCGCCAGCCGGTGTAAGGCAAGCACCAATTGCTCTTCCCAATCGGCCGTGCGATGGGCGATGGATTCGCGCAATGCGCGTTCTTCCAACCAGCAACGCGTGCGGGTCAGTTCCTCCAGCTCCGTCGCGCTCGCCGGCATGAGGAAGAAGCCGCGCTGGTCGTGCCGCCCGAGCAGGCCTTCGGCGGCAAGTCGGTTGAGTGCCTCGCGCACCGGCGAAGCGCCTGCGCCATAGCGCGAAACGACCCATTCGACGCGCAGCTTGCTCTCGGCCTCCAGCGCGCCGCGCAAAAGATCGTCGCGGAGCTGTTGGTAGACCGAACTGGCCAGCGTGCTTTTGGCACCCTTGCCTTCGCCCGACGCGGCGTTTGCGTTTGTCAATCGAACTCCTGTTGCTTGCCCCTGATTTGTCAGGGCCCCTCGGCGAAGCAATCTCCCGTACACGTATCATACAGGCGGGCAATGGCGCCTCAAAGCGGAAGATGACGATATTCGACTTTAAGACAAGGCAGTTGGTCTATTTACTGGGGGAAGTAGAATCGCGACAAAAAAGCCGGTCTTCTGCATCGCTTGATATATTGAACAGTCGTTCAATCGCCGCCGCGGTTATGCAACTCCCGCGAGAGGTGAGTCGGTTATACGTTTAACTGGCTGCCCTGTCGGCAGCCGTGCGAATTGCTTCGATATTTGCCCTGTAGGCTTCGACACTGCCGCCCTTGAAGACGGCGGCGCCCGCCACCAGCACATTGGCGCCGGCCGCCGTCACCAGCGGCGCCGTTTCGGCCGAGATGCCGCCATCGATCTCGATGCGGATCGGCCGGCTGCCGATCAGCGCCTTCACCCGTTTGACCTTGTCGACGATCGCCGGGATGAACGCTTGGCCGCCGAAGCCCGGATTGACCGTCATGATCAGGATCAGGTCGAGCCGGTCCAGCACATATTCGATCGCCGTTTCCGGCGTCGCGGGGTTCAGCGAGACGCCGGCCTTCTTGCCGAGGTTCCTGATGGTCTGCAGCGAGCGGTCGAGATGCGGCCCGGCTTCGGCGTGCACCGTCATGCCGTCGCAGCCGGCCTCGGCGAAGGCCGCCAGGTAAGGGTCGGCAGGCGCAATCATCAGATGGCAGTCGAAGAAGGCCTTGGTGCGGTTGCGGATCGCCTTGATCACCGGCGGGCCGAAGGTGATGTTGGGCACGAAATGGCCGTCCATCACGTCGAGATGGATCCAGTCCGCGCCGGCCGCCGCAACAGCCTCGACCTCATCGCCCAGCTTCGAGAAATCCGACGCCAGGACCGATGGCGCGATCAGGGTTTTCTTGCTCATGCTGCGGCCTCGTCTCGTTTGTCCGAACGCAAATGTCAGGACTGCCTAGAGCATTTTGCAGCCAAGTGGAATCACCTGGCGCCGCAGAAATGCGGCCAAGCAAGATGACGATGCCGGAAAGGGGAAGCTGCGGGCAGGAAAAACCCGCCGGATTGCTCCGGCGGGTTTCCTGTCCAGCCGTCGGAATTTACGGCTTGAAGTTCTGGATGTTGGCGCCTGCCGGATTCTGATCCTGCAGCACGCGCCGCGGCTGGCGCTGCGGCAATAGACGCAGCAGGTTAGGGTTGAGCAGTATGCCGGGGTTGATCTCGATGCCCGGCTGCCTGCGGATGGGCATGCAGTCCGGGAACCGTCCGGTCGTGCCTGCCGGGCAGCGCTTGATCAGCACCGGCTGGCACTGTCCGTCGATGTAGCGCGAGCCCGGCGCACATTCCTGTTGCGGCTTGCGGCAGGCGCCGTCGCGAACCTCGGTTCCACGCGGGCAGACGCAGTCGCCCCGCTTGTTGTGGACCTGGCCGCGGATATTGCACTGCTCCTGGCTCGGCTTCGGCCGCTGGCAGGCTTTGCCCCGCACCTCCAGCCCGTCCGGGCAGGCGCAGTTGCCGGTGGCGTCGCGCACCTGGCCGCGGATCGGGCATTGCCTCGACACGACCGGACGGCAGGCACCGTCACGCACCTCCATACCTCGTGGACAGACGCAATCGCCGTCGGCATTGCGGGACTGCCCCCGGATACGGCACTGGGCGGGCGGCTGCCTGTCAGGCACGCAGGCCTTGGCCACCCGGTCGAGATGCGTGTTGTCCGGGCAGGTGCAGCCGTTTCCGTCCGAAGTCGGCACGGCGCCGCGTACCGTGCATTTCGGCGGGATGACCTGGCACACACCGTTCACCAGCTCGCCACGCCGGCACACGCAATTGCCGTCCTGGTCGCGGTACTGGCCGGGATGCAGCGTGCACTGCGGCTCCTGCGGCTGATTGCCCCGCATGCACTTGCCGTTTTCCAGCTCCGTGCCGCGCGGACAGACGCAGCGTCCGTCAGCTGTCCGGATCTGGCCCTGCAGCAGGACGCAGCGCGGCGGCACCGGCAGCGGCAAGAGCTTGGTGCCCCCACCACCAGAGCATTGCCCGTTGCGGAAGGTGGTGCCGTCCGGGCAGGCGCAACGGCCGGCCGAGTTGGGCACCAGCCCATCCGAGCACTGGCTCTTCACCTCATGCCTGATGGTGAAGGGGTGGCACGCATAGGCCTTGCCGCGATTTCCCTGGATGGTGGTCAGGTCGCGCGACAGCAGCTCGTCGCCGCCCTGAACCGGCGTGTTGGGGGAGAGCACGCCGACGCAGTTCTGCCCGCTGACCGAACCCTGCAGATTGGCCAGACGCCCATCCTCGGGAAGGATCACCGTGACGTGGTGGCTATGGCTTTCGCCAGCCCCCAGCGTCAAATTGGCGATGCAGGATGCGGGCAGTATCGTCGGTTCCGGCGAGCAGCCGAAGGGTGGGTCGATCGAAGTGATCTCAACGCCTTCCAGCCGGCCGAGACCCTCGACACCGATCGCATCGCCGATGCGAACCGGACCGGAGAAGGGGCTCGAGCCATCGTTCGTGATGGTGATCTCGAACGAGCAGGGTTGGCCGGGCTGGCACTCGGCATCGCCGGTCTTCTCGACACGGATGGTCGAGCCGCCGCCGCCCTTGGCGCAGGCCTGGCCGATGGGATAGACGATGTCGTCGCCCGGCGCCGGCCCATAGGAGCCGCGCGCGCAGTTCTCGAACTCGCCATTGCCGCTCACCGTCACGTCGAAGTGCCGGCTGGTTCCAGGTGTCATCACGGCGCCCGGGATCTGGCAGGACAGCGAGTTGGCGGGCACCGGCCCGCAAGCCCACTCCGCGCCGTCGGGGGTGACGGTCTGGATCTGGACGGGCGCACCGCCCGACACCAGCACGGCGGCGTCGCTCACCCGCACCGGACCGGTGGGGGCGGCAGTGCCGGCATTGGTGACGGTGATGCGGCAGGAAACCGCGGCGGCACTGGCCAGCGAGCCGTCGCATGTCTTGGTGATGCGCATGCCGGGCTGGCCGCCATTTGGATGGCGGATGCTCTCGGTCGCGCAAGCCTTGTTGTTGGCAAGGTCGACCTCGCCGGGAATGCCTTTCACCTCGGCGCAGTTCTCCACGGTGTCCGGCCGGTAGTTCGCCGGCATCACCGCCTTGACGACGATCGGCGTCGATGCGCCCGAAGGCAGCGAGATGCCGGCATTGTCGCAACGGAACTGGCCGGGGCCGTTCGGTCCGCAGGTCCATGGCGGGCTCGGCCCGAAGGTCGATGAGGTCGGCGCGCCACTCGGATAGTTGTCGATCACCGTCAGCGGCCCGTTATAGGTGTCGGTGCCGTTGTTGATGATGTCGATCACGAAGAAGCAGACGCCGTCCGGCGTGCAGACCGGGATGCGGGCGCGCTTCTTCAGGATCAGGTCGACCTTCTTCTCGACCGGAGGCTGGCACTGCGGATCGCGATCGCCACGGCGGCAGATCGGGATCGAGGCGCAGCCGCGGTCATTGAGCTGGCTGCCGAACAGAGGCTTGCCGCTTGCGCCATAGTTGTAGGTGGCGCAGTTGCGCAGCACGCTGCCCTGCCAGCCGCCGGCCGGCTTGAAGCCGAGCTTGAGGTTGACCGAGGCGCCGGGGTTGAGCGTCGTCACCGGATAGGTGCACGTCATCGGTGTCGTTCCGGGTGCGCAGACCCAGGGCGCATTCGGCCCTGAGGTCAGCACGGAGCCGGCCGGCAGCGTGACCTCGTCGAGCACGATCTTGCCGTTATAGGGCGCGTCGCCGACATTGGTGACGGCGATGGTGAAGTCGCAGCCGCCGGCCATCGTGCAACGCGGCACGTCGGCATGCTTCTCGACCTTGAGGTCCGGTTCCTTATCCCTCGGCGGGCATTTGAGGTCACGCGGGATGACGATGTCGATCGTCTGGGTGCAGCACAATCCCCAGCCTTCCTTCGGGCCGGCATAGGTCTCGATGCCGGTGATGACGAGATGGATGGCCTCGCCTGGCGAGGCGCCGATGATCTTCCAGTTCAGCACGCCGCCGCCGACAGGCGCCTTCTGCGTGTCGGGAACGATGGTGATGCCGGGCGTCGTTGTCGACACCTGCACCCACTTGCCGCCCATCTCGGGACCGACCGGCATGTGGTAGATGAAGGCGCCGCCGCCGGGCACGCAGTCGACCGTGCCGCGCTCGATCTTGAAGCATTCCTTGCCGGGAGGCGGCGGCGGCGGATTGCACTTGCTCAGGTCGATCTTGATCGAGGTCTTCACGCCGGTCAGGAAGTCGCCGTCGTCCGGCTTGTCCGGATCCTGCGATCGGATCGCGGTCGCCGGACCGCCCCTGAAGGCCACCTCGATCTCACCCTGGTTGTCGACCGTCGTCGGCACGGGGAAGGTTGCATGGTCCAGCTTGGCCGTGATCCGGAAGGTGATGACGCGTTCGTTCGCGGCGCCGACGCCATCGAGGTTGGAAGCGCTGATGCGAAAATTGGAAACGGTTGCCGTATCGTTCGGGCCGGCCGACGTGCTGATCGAAGCAGCGGGCAGCGGTCCGCCGGAGGCGCTGGTGCCGTCGCCGGCGACATCGACGCTGACGATCTGCAAGCCGTGCGGCAGCTGGTCCTTGAAATCGAGCCTTGTCGCTTTCAGCAGGGCAGCCACGCTCGGCCGGTCGAAGTCCTGCGGGTCGCCATGGATGCCGAAGCTCAGGACATACTCGACGGTATCGCAGCTTCTCTGGCCGCCTTTCTTGGTGAAGAAGGGCACGATGCGCGCGAGTTCCGAGTTGATGCCGCGCGGGTTCCCGGGATTGATGCCGGGTTTGGGATTGGCGGCCTGTTCGATCTTGGCAGGCGCGGTGTCTTCGGCAAGCGCTGGCAGCGCCGGCATCATGGCGACCGCGACACCGGCCGCCATCAGCCAGCGCGCGCCGCGCCTGGCGTATGACAGGGGTTTCACGATCGTCTCCATGAGGGTTTTGGTGTCGCGCGAGGCGAGGCGGGAAAGGGCGAGATTATCCATCTGTCCCTCCCTCAACGTTCGCAGCTGACGGCTGGCGTTCTGAGCGGCAGCGTCATCTTGCAGCAAGGGTAGTAGCCGCCCTTGTCCTGGTCGGACTTGCGGTAGAAGCAGAGCCCGACATTGACGGTGTCGCCAGGAAAATGGCCGGTGATGTCGATCGTGTAGGGTTTGCCCGGGACATGCGACATGGGGGTTGTCACCCCGACGCCGGGCGTCCTGGACTGCGCCTTGATCGAATCGCCGCCGAAGCCGGCATGGTCATGGAGATAGAGATCGGCCTGAAGCCCGCGCGGCGTGCAGTAGTAATGCACGTCCTCGACATCCACGCAGGGCGGCAGATTGCCGGGTGGCGGGAAGTCGGGCGGATAGAACGGAGGCAGGTAGCCGCCCGGGATTTCCTCATAATAGCCGGCGCGGCCCTCGCAGGGGCGCCAGACCCTGACGTCGCCGACATGGCCTTCGACCTCCGGGTCCTCGAAATAGCCGTCGAAGTCGACGAACCACGAGCCGAAAGGCGGAACATTTGCCGGCTTGACAAGCGTGCTCGGCGTCAGCTGCACGCCATGCACCGCGAGCGGCCCGCCTGCGGCAAGGCGCTCGGCAAGCTCGGGATTGTCGCGCAACTTGTCGCCGGTGTTGACGACGGTGTCGGTGCACACGCTCGTGTCGAGATTGCCCTCGGCGTCATAGCTATACTGCAGGTCGACGCCGCCGGCCGACTGGCGGTTGCCTTGCGGGAAGCCGACGGCATATTCCTGCGGCACCTCGACCCAGACCGATTCCGTCGCCGGATCGTCCGGATCCTCGCGCCAGTAGCGGATCAGCTCGCCTTTGCCGGAATCGGCGAAGCGGCTGTAGTCATAGCGGTTCTCGACCGGGCCGCGCTGGGCGAGATACATGAAGCCCTTGTTGTCGAAGGCGATGTCGGTGACGGCATAGTCCTTGTCGGCCTTGACCGTCAGTTCCCAGCGCGGATCGCCGGCAAAGGTGCCGTCGCGCGCAATGCCGACCGACCATATCTCGGACTTTTCGCCGACCGAATAATAGAGCCGGCCGCCGTGATAGGAGACAGCCCAGACCCGGCGTTCGTCCTGCGTGTAGCCCCAGGTCTCGGGATCTTCCGTGTCGAAGGCCGCGCCCTGGATGTCCATGACGGCGCCGTCGTCGGCGACGGGGGCGAGCCCATGCGCCGGCCGCCCGGCAACGCCATGGTCGAACGTGTCGATCAGGTGGCCATTGGCATCGATGCGATGGATCAGGCCCGTGTCGAGGTCCGAGGCGAAGAATTGGCGGTGGATCGGGTCGAAGGCGAGGTTGCCGATGCCCGACCCGCTATTGGTGTCGATGTCGGCGAATTTCGAGACGGCGCCGGTGATGCCGTCTATCTTCCAGATGGTGCCTGGACCGCCGCCATTTTCGGTGCCGAACTGGCCGTCCATGAAAGAGGCGCCGGCGGTGCCGCGGCGCTGCCGCTCCGGACGCCCGTCACTGTCGGCGTCCGGCGTCACGACCTCGACGCCATGCAGCGAGGTCGCGGCGGCATAAAGGTTGGGAATGCCGGACGGCATGCCATCGCGCACACCGTCGTCATAGGTCAGGCCGAACACCTCGCCGATCTGCCCGGCCGTCACCTCGAGGGGCGGCGGCGTGAACACGAGCTGGCCGGAGGCCGGGCCCCCGAGATGCGAGACGTCGAAGATGCGCAGGGACGCGCGGGAAGTGTCGATGAAGGTCTCGTCGACTGGATCGACGCCGGGCGGCAGGCCCTGCTCGAAATCAGGGATCACGGTGCCGGGGAAGCCGGTGACCGCCATCGAGCCCGGATAGATGATCTGGGTTTCCTGCGCCTTGGCGGCGCTGCCAAGCCAGAGCCCGGCGGACAGCGCCAAGGCAAGAATTCCACTGCTTGTGGTGACTGCGCGGCGCAAATGGCCGGCGTGAGAACGCACGAACGGGCCGCGAACGCCAGACATTGAACTCCCCCCGAAGCCGCTAGGAGAAACGCCCATTCCTACCGCGCCAACCAGGGCAAGGCGCGGCGTTGCGGCACGTTCTTCCCCGATCGAATTGTCTGCTTTCCTCTGCACGACGATACGCCTGCTCCTATGGAGGGTCAACGGAATCAGCCGAAAGCCCAGCGCGTCGACCGCTTCCCGAAGGCGGTGATCGCGCCGGACTCCCGTTGTTCCCGGAGACCGCGGAGTCTCTGGGCTTCTGGTCATGGTGGCTTTCCCTTTCCGGCCGCACCATTGCGGCGCCTGACCGTCAGTCGCCGTCAGGCGTGGAAAGGTTCATGTGAGGATTGCGGCGCGGAGAGCACCCCGGCTGCTAATGCATGTCGCCCAAAAGTGCGCAGCGGTTTTGGGACAACGATATGCATCAAAACAAAGACTTAAAGCGCGTCGCCTGAATCCGTTTCATCGCGACGCGCTTTAATACATGTCGCCCAAAAGTGCGCAGCGGTTTTGGGACAACGACATGCATCAAAACAAAGACTTAAAGCGCGTTGCCTGAATCCGTTTCATCGCGACGCGCTTTAGGGGCGTTACCAGATCCAGTCGCCTCGACCGAGCGCCGATACCGCCTCGACGATCCGGGCGAAGCTTGTTCGTGCCCGGCCGACCATGTGCCGGCCCCTGAGATAGCCGTGCACCAGCCCCGGCTCCTCGAACCAGGCGGCATATCCGCCGGCCGCGACGACACGGTCGCGATAGGCTTCGCCGTCGGACGACAGCGGATCGCATTCCGCAGTGATCAACACCGTCGGCGGCAGGTTTGCGAAATCGCCATCGGCGAGCGGATACAGCGTGATGTCGCCGGTCCGGTCGACGCCGCCGGTGCGAATATGTTTGTAGAAGTCGAGATCGCGCACGGTCAGCATCGGCGCCTCGGCATGTGTCACGTAAGAGCCGCGCGAATGGTCACCGCCAAGGCCGGGGTAGATCAGCATCTGGCCCGTCGGCTTCTTCGCATGGCCGCGCGTCGCATGCGCGACAGCCGCGCAGAGATTGCCGCCGGCGCTGTCGCCGCAAAGCACGACAGGGCAGTCATAGGTTCTGGTGGCCCATTCGAAGGCGTCCATGGCGTCGTCGAAGGCCGTCGGATGCAGATGTTCCGGCGCCAGCCGGTAGTCGACCGAGACCACCTCGTAACCGGTGCGGGCACAAAGCTCGGCGCAGACATCGTCATGGCTGTCCAGCCCGCCAAGGATGAAACCGCCGCCGTGGATATAGAGCACCATCGCGGCATTGTCCGGGGCGGCGTTGCGGTAGATGCGGATCGGGATGCTGTTCGCCGGCGTGGCGATGGCTGTCGTCTCCGCGGTCACGCCTTGCGGATAGCCGGCAAAGAACTCCCGGCACATCCGGTCGTAGATCGTGCGCTGCTGGGGAACCGTGTAGTCGATCGTGTCCGGCGGATAATAGGAGTTGGTCTTCTCGATGAAGGCCCAGGTTTCGGCGTCGATCAGGGTTCTGTAGTCGGTCATGAAAGACGACCAACTTTTGACGATAGCGCCCAGGCACCCCCCTCTGTCCTGCCGGCCATCTCCTCCTCAAGGGGGGAGATTAGCAGTTCCGGCGAAGCCGCCCTTTCGGCAACGTCCGAGATTGGCGAAAGCGACGGCGACATCCGATCTCCCCCCTTGAGGAGGAGATGCCCGGCCGGGCAGAGGGGGGTGCCTGGCGCTGTCATCTGCAGGCTCACTTCCCCTTCCACACCGGGTCGCGCTTCTCCGCGAACGCGCGGAACCCTTCCATATTGTCTTCCGAACCATAGAGTACATCGACCGTCGGCAACTGCCGGCGCGTCACCTTGTTCATGGCGTCCTGGAAGGTCAGGGCCTCGGCCACGCGCGCCGTCTCCTTGATCGACGCGAAGACCAGCGGCGGGCCGCTGGCTAGAAGCCTGGCGATCTCCCAGACGCGCTCTTCGAGCTTTTCCTTAGGCAGCACCTCGTTGACCAGGCCCCAGCGATGCGCCTCGGCGACATCCATCCAGCGGCCGGTGAACAGAAGGTCCATGGCGATGTGGTAGGGAATGCGCTTCGGCAGCTTGATCGTCGCCGCATCGGCGAGCGTGCCGGCGCGGATCTCGGGCAGCGCGAAGGAGGAATGGTCCGAGGCGTAGATCAGGTCGCAGGACAGTGCCAGCTCGAAGCCGCCGCCCACCGCCATGCCGTTGACGCAGGCGATCACCGGCTTGTTCAGGTCGCGCAATTCCTGCAACCCGGCAAAGCCGCCGACGCCATAGTCGCCGTCTACCGCATCGCCGGCGGCGGCGGCCTTCAGGTCCCAGCCGGCGCTGAAGAACTTGTCGCCGGCCGTCTTGACGATGGCGACGCGTAAGTCAGGATCGTCACGGAACGCCTTGAAGGTCTTACCCATCAGCTGCGAGGTCTTGAGGTCGATGGCATTGGCCTTCGGCCGGTCGAGCGTGACTTCGAGGATCGCGCCTTCGCGGCGGGTGGTGATGACGTCAGCCATTCTTCTTTTCTCCAAGCACCAGCAGGGCATCCGCGATCCAGGCGCCCTTG
The DNA here is from genome assembly GCF_033977145.1 of Mesorhizobium montanum. NCBI lineage: Bacteria > Pseudomonadati > Pseudomonadota > Alphaproteobacteria > Hyphomicrobiales > Phyllobacteriaceae > Mesorhizobium > Mesorhizobium montanum. Next base: position 146,179 of record NZ_JAVIJF010000016.1, read on the forward strand.
CCTTCGGCGCATACGATCAGCGGGTTGATGTCGAGCTCCTCGATCTCGCCGGCATTCTTCTGGACGAAACCGGCAATGCCGGCGATGGCGTCGATGGCAGCCTTCACATCGGCCTTCGGCCGGCCGCGATAGCCTTCGAGCAGCGGATAGAGCTTCAGGCCGCGCAGAGCCGCCTCGATGTCGTCGCGCGTCGCCGGCAGCATCAGGGTGACGCTGTCGCGCAAAAGCTCGACCAGCACGCCGCCGGTGCCGAGCGTCATTACCGCGCCGAACATCGGGTCGCGGGTGAAGCCGACGATCAGCTCTGCGACGCCGTCGCGCACCATGCATTCGGCATAGAGGCCGGTGCCGAGCGGCAGGAGATCATGCGCGGCCGTGCTGACGGATTCGGCGTCCTTGAGGTTCAGCCTGACGGCGCCGACTTCCGATTTGTGCGTCACGCCCAGCGCCTTCAGCGCCACCGGGAAGCCAAGCGCCATCGACGAGATCACCGCCTCCACCGCGGTGGAGCCTCGCTCGCCCTTCGGCACCGGCAGGCCGGCCGTGATCAGCCTTTCCTTGGCCTCGGCTTCGTCGGGCGTCACGCGTTTGGCCTCGGACGCGCCTGCCGCCGTGGTGTCGACCGGCTGCGCCTGCGGCTCGCGCCAGGCCCAGCCGATGAAGGCGGCTGCTTGCGCGGCGTCCATCGCTTCAGAAATGCCGAACAACGGCACCATGCCGCGCGCCATCAGGCCGGCGGTGTATTCCTCCGGCAGGTTTTCCGGCAGCGAGGACACGATCGCGCCCTGCGCATTATTGGTCTTCAGCGCCGCTTCGAAGGCGCGCAGCGTCGCCCACCAGTCGACGTCGGAGCAGCGGTCGGGGCGCGGGAAGTCGAGCACCAGCATGTTAAGGTCAAAGCCGCCCGACACCATAGAGGTGAAGGTGGCCGTCATCGCCGGCTCGTTGTTCCAGATGAAGGTGTGGTAGTCGAGCGGATTGGCGACCGCGACCAGCGGCCCGAGCGTCGATTTGACATGCGCCCGATGCCTTTCCGTCAGAACCGGAAAAGTGACCCAGCGCCCTTCGGCGCTGTCGGCCATCACGGAAGCCTCGCCGCCCGAGCAGCTCATCGACGACAGCCTGTAGCCGGGCAATGGGCCGGTGATGTGCAGGAGCTTCAGCGCCTCGATGAAGGCCGGGATGGAATCGACGCGCGCAATGCCCAGACGTTTCAGGAACGCGCCGGAGGCGGCGTCAGAGCCGGCCAGCGAGGCGGTGTGCGACACCGTCGCCTGCCGCGCCTGTTCGGACCGCCCGACCTTCATGGCGATGATCGGTTTCTTCAGTTCGCGCGCCCGCGCCGCCAGCTTCTCGAAGCCGGCTACCGAGTCGAACGCCTCGATATGCAGGCCGAGCGAGGTGACACGCTCGTCCTCGATCAGGCCGAGCGCCATCTCGGACAGGCCGGTCTGCGCCTGGTTGCCGGCCGTCATCAGGAAGGCGATCGGCAGACCGCGCTTCTGCATCGTCATGTTGATGGCGATGTTGGACGACTGGGTGATGATGGCGACGCCCTTGCCGCCTTCGGCGAGCCTGATGCCGCCATGCTGGTCGGGCCAAAGCAGCGCGCCGTCGGCATAGTTGATCAGGCCGTAGCAATTCGGACCGATGATCGGCATCCGGCCGGCGGCGGCGACGAGCTCCGCCTGCAACCGCTCGCCATCCTCGTCATAAGCCTCGGTCTCCAGAAAGCCCGCGGCAAAGCAGACGGCGCCACCGGCGCCGCGCTCGGCCAGCGCCTTGATCACCTCGATGGTGAGATGCCGGTTCACGCCGACAAAGGTGGCGTCCGGCGCGCCCGGCAGGTCGGCCACGGAGCGATAGGCCTTGCGGCCGGCAACCTCGTCCTTGGTCGGGTGCACCGGCCAGATTTCGCCGGCAAAGCCCATCTTGATCGACTGCGCCACGACGGCGGCGGCCTGCGCCCCGCCGAACACGGCGATCGATTTCGGGCGCAGGAGACGTTCGAGTTTATGCATGGCCATCTTTTCGTTTGAGCGCGATCTTGTCCAAAGCCGGATCCCGGCTTTGGAGCATCATGCTCTAAGCTCCGAACGGACGCAGCAACGCCCGCGAAATAATATGTCGCTGAATCTCCGACGTGCCTTCCCAGATGCGCTCGACGCGCGCGTCGCGCCAGATGCGCTCAAGCGGCAGGTCGTCCATCAGCCCCATGCCGCCATGGATCTGGATGGCTTCGTCGGCGACGAATGCCAGCATCTCGGTGGCCTTCAGCTTGGCCATCGCCATGTCCTGATCGGTGACCGTGCCCTGATCGTACTTCCAGCCGGCTTCGAACACCATCAAATCGGCGGCCTTCAGTTCCGTCGCCATATCGGCGAGCTTGAAGGAGACGCCCTGGAACTTGCCGATCTGCTGGCCGAACTGCTGGCGCTGCGCGGCATATTCGATGGCGTGTGACAGCGCGCGCTCGGCGCGGCCGAGGCAGGTGGCGCCGACCTGCAGGCGCGTGGCGCCGAGCCACGAATTGGCGACGTCGAAGCCCTTGTGCACTTCGCCGAGCACCTGGCTTGCAGGCAACCGGCAGTCATCGAATTCCAAGATCGAGTTGGTGTAGCCGCGATGCGAGACGTTGCGGTAGCCGTCGCGCACCGAAAAACCCTTGGTGCCCTTGTCGACGAAGAAGGCGGTGATCTTCTTGCGCTTGCCGCGCGGGGAATCTTCCTCGCCCGATGCCATGAAGACGATGGCGAAGTCGGCGATGTCTGCATGGCTGATGAAATGCTTGGTGCCGTTGAGCACCCAGTCCGAACCGTCCTGCACGGCGGTCGCCTTCATACCGCGCAGGTCGGAGCCCGCACCCGGCTCGGTCATCGCCAGGCAGTCCCACTTCTCCCCTCGGATGCAGGGGAAAAGATACTTTTCGCGCTGCTCCGGCGTGCCGGCAAGCAGGATGTTGGAGGGACGCGCCACGCAGGTCCAGTGCAGCGCATAGTTGGCGCGGCCAAGCTCCTTCTCGTAGAGCAGCCAGGTCACCGTATCGAGCCCCGCGCCGCCGACATCGGCCGGCATGTTGGCCGCGTACAGCCCGGCCTCGATCGCCTTGGCCTTTAATTCGTCGATCAGCTCGCGGCGCAGCACGCCGGTGCGCTCCACCTCGCGCTCATGCGGGTAAAGCTCGTTCTCGACGAAGGCGCGCGTCGTCTCGACGATGAGTTTTTGCTCTTCCGAAAGACCGAAATCCATAACCTCAGCCCTTCTTCTTGCTCTTTTTCGCCTTATCAGTCTTGGCGGGTTTTTCGGCCTTTGCCGGCTTGGCGTCCTTCTTCGCCGGCTTGGCGGTTTTGGCCTTGTTGTCAGCCTTATCAGCCGGCTTTGCCGCCAGCTTGGCAAGCTGTTTGGTGTAGTCCCTGTGCAGCGCGCCGGCGCCCCAACCCTTGCCCTTGTTCTGCCTCGACAGCGCTTCCATGATCGCGACCAGATTGTCGTCGCGGATGCGCTCCAGCTCGCGGATCGACAGGCCGTGCGCCTGCTCGTCCGACTGCGTGGCGATCAGGTCGACCAGTTCGTCGTTGAACTCCGGCACGTCCATCAGCTTGGTCCACGGCCATTTCAGGCAGGGTCCGAACTGCGCCATGAAGTGGCGCATGCCGGCTTCGCCGCCGGCGACCCGATAGACCTGGAACATGCCCATCTGCGCCCAGCGCAGGCCGAAGGAATAGCGCATGATGTCGTCGAGTTCCTCGACGGTGCAGATGCCGTCCTTGACCAGCCACAGCGCCTCGCGCCAGGCGGCTTCGAGCAGGCGGTCGCCGACGAAGGCCTCGATCTCCTTGCGCACCACCACCGGCTTCATGCCGATCGAGGCGTAGAGTTCCTTGGCGACCTCGATCGCCTCGGGGAAAGTCTGCTCGCCGCCGACGATCTCGACCAGCGGCAACAGATAGACCGGGTTGAACGGATGGCCGACGACGAGCCGCTCCGGATGCTTCTTCATAGCCACCTGCATGTCGGTCGGCTTGATGCCGGAGGTCGACGAGCCGACAATCGCATTGGCCGGCGCATGCGCGTCGATTTCGACCAGCACGCGGTGCTTGAGGTCGAGCCGCTCCGGCACGCTTTCCTGGATGAAGTCGGCGTCGGCCACCGCCTCGGCGATGGTCTTGGCGAAGGTGAGCTTGCCTTCCTTGGGCAGGCCGCCGGGCAGCATCTGCTTATAGGCGCGGCGTGCGCCCTTCATCACTTCGCCGACCTTGCGCGAAGCCTCCGGATCGGGATCGAAGATCGAGACGTCGATGCCGTTCAAGAGCAGCCGCGCCACCCAGCCGGCGCCGATGACGCCGCCGCCGATGGCGGCCGCCTTGTTGATGATGCTCATGGTCAGGCTCCGGTTCTTACCTTGGCTGTTTCTGGATCGGTGAGGGCCACGCGCTCGCCGGCGCGGATCACCGCCGGGTCGTAGGCCTTGCGGGCGAAGACTTCGAGCACGAACGGCCGGAAGAATTCGATCGGCAGCATCTCGTAATCGGGGTCGAAGCTCGACTGGTCCCAGCGCTCGCAGAACTGGTCGCAATCGTCGAAATAGGCATGGCCGGCGAAGCGCTCGCGCGCATGCCGGTTGCCGCCCAGATGATGCGCGTAATAGAGGCGCTGGAAGTCGCCGTGCTTCTCCACCACCCAGGTGCATTGCTCGCGCACGAACGGCTTCAGGATCGTCGCTGCATATTCGTCGTGGTTGTAGGGCGCATAGATGTCGCCGATGTCGTGCAGCAGCGCGCAAGCGATCCAGTCGGTGTCGGCGCCGTCGCGCCAGGCGCGCGTCGCCGCCTGCAGCGAATGGCCGAGCCGGGTGATCTTGTAGCCGGACAGGCCCTCGTCGAGCTGCACGAGGGCGTCGAGCAGCCGCTCGCCTGTCTTGGCGGCATAGTCGATCTCATGGGCGGTCAGGAATTCGTAGTCTTGCCTGTCGCCATCCTTCATAGCGGTGAATTTGACGGTAGCCATGTGCTGCTCTCCAAACTATGCCGCGATCGGCGCCCGCTTGGTGAGGTTGAGCTTCTTGCGCACTTCCTCCGGTCCCAGGATCCTGGCGCCGAGATTGGTGACGATGCCGGCCGCGCGTTCGACCAGTTGCGCGTTGGTGGCCAAAACGCCCTTGTCGAGCCAGAGATTGTCTTCCAGCCCGACACGGACATTGCCGCCGGCCAGCACCGCCGCCGCGGCATAGGCCATCTGGTTGCGGCCGATGGCGAAGGCCGACCAGTTCCAAGTCGATGGCACGTTATTGACCATCGCCATGAAGGTGTTGAGGTCGTCCGGCGCGCCCCACGGCACGCCCATGCAGAGCTGCACCAGCGCGTCCGCGTTCAGCACCTTCTCCTCGACCAATTGCTTGGCGAACCACAGATGCCCGGTGTCGAAGGCCTCGATCTCGGGCTTGACGCCCAGCGCCGTCATCATGCCGCCCATGGCGCGCAGCATACCGGGCGTGTTGGTCATCACATAGTCGGCCTCGGCGAAGTTCATCGTGCCGCAATCCAGCGTGCAGATCTCCGGCAGGCACTGGCGCACATGTTCCATGCGGTTGGTGGCGCCGCCCATGTCGGTGCCCTTCTCGTTGAGCGGCAGCGGCGCTTCCGGCGAGCCGAACACCATGTCGCCGCCCATGCCGGCGGTAAGGTTCAGCACAACGTCAACATCTGCCGCGCGGATGCGCTCGGTCACTTCGCGGTAGAGATGCACGTCGCGCCTAGGCTTGCCGGTCTCTGGGTCGCGCACATGGCAGTGGACGATGGCGGCGCCCGCCTTGGCGGCGTCGATCGCCGAATCGGCGATCTGCTTGGGCGAGCGCGGCACATGCGGGCTGCGGTCCTGCGTGCCGCCGGAGCCGGTCACGGCACAGGTAATAAAGACCTCACGGTTCATCGCGAGCGGCATCTTTGATCCTCCCAGATTCGATCGGCCATGCATGCCGCCCAAGAGAGGGAGCCGACAATGGCACGGCATGCATAGGAATTCATCAAGAATGCCCGACTTGCCGGAAACTGTTTTGCGTTTTACGAAGGTCCCATGATCAAAAGCGAAAAGCCGACCATCTTTCGGTCCGAGCGCGAGACGCTCAAGGTGACGTTCCTCGCGTTTTCGGGCTCGTCGATCATGTGTGTCGCCTCGGCTGTTGACCCGTTGCGCGCGGCGAACCGCATTTCCGGCGAGACCTTGTTCGATTTCAAGCTGGTCTCGGTCACCGGCGAGGCGCCGGTCACCACTTGCGGCCTGCCGGTGGCGGTCAGCGGCCGCTTCGACGCCACCGAGCCAACTGACATGCTGGTGGTCGTTGCCGGCTTCGGTACCCAGAACTACGCCACGTCGGCATTGCTTGCCGGCCTGCGCAGGGCGGCGAGGACGGCCCGCGCCTGCGGCGGCATCGAGGCCGGCACCTGGCTGGTGGCCCGCGCCGGCCTGCTCGAAGGCCGCAGCGCCACCACGCATTGGGAGGACATGGAGGATTTTTCCTCAGCCTTTCCCGGTATCGATGTGCGGCCGGACCGCTATGTCATCGACGGGCCGGTGTTCACCTCGGGCGGCGCGTCGCCGACCTTCGACCTGATGCTGCATCTCATTCGCACCCGACTCGGCATGGCCGTGGCGCTCGATGTCGCCAGCGTCTTCATCTACGACCAGGCACGCGCGGCGACCGACGCGCAGCCGCTGGTCTCGCTCGGCCGTCTCGACGGCTACGACCCGCGGCTTGCCCAGGCGATCCGGTTGATGGAAGCGCATGTCGACGAACCGCTGACCATCGACGCGGTGGCCAAGCGCGCCGGCGTGACGGCAAGAACGCTGGAAAGCATCTTCCGCAAGTCGATCGGCGAGACGCCGGGCGCCTACTATCTGAGGCTGCGGCTCGGCGCCGCGCGGCGCCTGGTGGTCGACACGCGCATTGCCATGGCCGATATTGCCGGGCGTACCGGCTTCTCGTCCGCCGCGGCATTTTCCAGGGCATTTTCAAGAGCGTTCGGCGAGGCGCCGGTCAGGCTTCGGCGCGGCTGATGCATGTCGCCCAAAAGTGCGCAGCGGTTTTGGGACCACGACATGCATCAAACAAAAACTTTAAAGGGCGTCGCCCGGATCCGTTTCAGTGCGGCGCGCTTCAAGTATCCAGTCGGTGGCGGCAGCGAGATCGTCCACCAGTGCCGTGGGTGGCGGATCGAAGCGTGTTTCGTCGCCGGGTCGGTACTTGCCGGTCCGCACGAGAAGAGCCGCGCCAAGCCCGGCACGCAGCGCGCCGGCGACATCGCTCTCGGCATCGTCGCCGACCATGACCGCCTCGGCCGCCGGACAGTTCAGATCGGCGAGCGCCGAATGGAAGAAATCCGGCGAGGGCTTGCCAAGCACGACAGGACTTCGGCCGCTGGCGAATTCGAGGCCCGCCACGAAGGCGCCGGCATCGAGGCTGAGCAGGCCGTCGGCATCCTTGAAGGTACGGTTGGTGGCCAAAGCCACAAAATCGGCGCCGGCAACCAGCTCGCGAAACGCCCGGTTGAGGCTGGCATGATTGAAGGCCTCGCCGGCATCGCCGACGACGACAGCGCGTCCGCTACCCGAGTCCAGCCCGGAAAACTCGACCTCGAGGTCTGGATGGACGAGCAGATGAGGCCGGCGGCCATGCCTGCGCAGCCATTCGACCGCGGCGCGCGCCGGAGTCAGCAATTCTTCGTCCGTCACCTCGATGCCCAACGCGGCAAGCTGCGCGATGATTGCACTGCGCGGCGAGCGTGTCGTGTTGCTGACGAAACGAAGCGGCAACCCGGCCTTGCGCAAACACTCGACCGCGGTCACGGCGCCCGTGATCGGGATGTCGCCATCATGGATGACACCCACAAGATCAAGCAGCACCGCGCGTATCATCGGTGCAGGATGGAGAAGCTGCCTCTTTTCGTCAAATCACGGGAATTGTCAGGCGGCGTCGTGGCCTTCGCGAACTATGCGTGAGCGCATGCTCTTGGCCAGCGCGGTTTCCAGTCGCGCGGCGACCGCGCGATCCCATTCATTGGTCTTGCGCGCGCCGTCCTTCGGATGCGGCAGCGCCATCAACCGGTCGATGATCGATCCAGCCTCACTGGGAGAGAGCAGGGCGTCGATTTCGCGTTCGTGCTGCATACGTTTCGCCTCCTTCTTTCCTTCCCGCCACGTCTCCACAATATAGGAAGTCCGTGACGGCTGTTTGAAGGCAAGAGCGGGGCGATTGATGGGCAGCGCGGGGCAAAACCTTGTCGTGCGGTTTCACCCCGAGCGGAAAATGATTTCCGGCTAAGCGGCGCCCGACTGGGGGCGCCGCAGTGCGCCTCAGACGTATCTGTTGACGATGTTTTCGAGCAGTTCCTGCCGGCCGGAGCGCGGCTGCGGCTCGATCTTCTTCTTCACCACACGCTCGGCGATCTCCTCCAGTGTGCGCTCGCCCGAGAGCATCGCCTTGCCTTCGGCGGTATTCCAGCCGGCGTAGCGTTCTGTCAGCGGGCCGGACAACGCCTTGTCCTCGACCATTTTCGCCGCCGCTTTCAGGCCGCGCGCGCAGGCATCCATGCCGCCGATATGGCCGATCAACAGGTCCTCCGGGTCGAGCGACTGGCGCCTGAGCTTGGCGTCGAAATTGGTGCCGCCGGTCTTGAAGCCGCCGGCCTGCAGGACCTGGTAATAGGCAAGCGCCATCTCCGGCACGTTGTTGGGGAACTGGTCGGTGTCCCAGCCCGACTGGTAGTCGTTGCGGTTCATGTCGATCGAACCGAAGACGCCCAAGGCATTGGCCAAAGCCAGCTCATGCTCGAAGGAATGGCCAGCGAGGATCGCGTGACCCTGCTCGATGTTGAGTTTTACCTCTTTCTCCAGCCCGAAGCGCTTGAGGAAGCCGTACACCGTGGCAACATCGTAATCGTACTGGTGCTTGGTCGGCTCCTGCGGCTTCGGCTCGATCAGGATCGTGCCCTTGAAACCTATTTTGTGCTTGTAATCGACGACGAGGTTGAGGAAGCGGCCTGCCTGCTCTTGCTCGCGCCCAAGATCGGTGTTGAGCAGCGTCTCATAGCCCTCGCGCCCGCCCCACAGCACATAGTTCTCACCCTTCAGCCTCTTGGTGACGTCGATGCAGCTTTTTACCGTAGCTGCCGCATAGGCAAACACATCCGGATCGGGATTGGTGGCAGCACCCGACATGAAGCGGCGGTGCGAGAAGAGGTTCGCCGTGCCCCACAGCAGCTTGACGCCGGTCTCTCTCATCTTGGTGGCGAAATAGTCGGCGATCTCGTCGAGCCGCGCAGCGCTTTCGGAGAAATCCTTGCCTTCCGGGCGGACATCGGCGTCGTGGAAGCAGAAATAGGGCGCGCCGAGCAGCGAGAACATCTCGAAGGCGACGTCGGCCTTGAGCTTGGCCAGTTCCATCGTGTCGACGCCGCCCGGCTTGGCGAACCAGGGGCGGTCGAACGTCTGGCCGCCGAACGGGTCGCCGCCCGGCCAGGCGAAGGAATGCCAGTAGGCGACGGCGAAGCGCAGATGGTCTTCCAGCCGCTTGCCGGCGACGACCTCGTCCGGATTGTAGAAGCGGTAGGCCAGCGGATTGGTCGAATCCGGCCCCTCATATTTGATTGTCTTGCTATCGCCGAAAAATCCGCTGCTCATGGTTTCCTTCCTCTCCGAATGCATTCGCCCGATTACCTCAGGCGTAATTGGTTTCGCTCTTTTACGGGGCCAAAAGGGTCAGGTCGAAACAATCCAACGAAGGATGAAGACCATGACCGACCTCAACACGATCGCCCGCAACTACATCACCGCCTGGAACGAGAGCGATGCGACCCGCCGCAAGGCGCTTCTCGAAGCGGCCTTCACCAGCGATGTCAGCTATCGCGACCCGGTCATGCAAGGCGACGGCCATGACGGCATCGCCGCGCTGATCGAAGGCGTGCAGCAGCGCTTTGCCGGCTTCCGATTCTCGCTGAAGAGCCAACCGGACGGCTTCGCCGACCGCATCCGCTTCTCGTGGAATCTCGGGCCCGAAGATGCGGAATCCGTCATCGAAGGCACGGATATCGGCGTCATCGAAAACGGCCGTCTGAAGAGCGTCACCGGCTTCCTCGACAAGGTCCCGGCGCAGTGAGGCATGATGCTGCGGTGTGGGCGAGAAAAAGCTCACGCCGTGGCGCTCCTGATCGCCGGATAGAGCCCACGGTAGCGCTGATAGGCGTCCGCAAAGGCCCCGCCGAGGCCGGCGTCCGGCTCAATCGTGGCATCGGTCGCCGGCGCGGTGCAGACCGCAAGCGGATCCGCGCCGGTCGCGGCGATCAGGCCGAGCCTTGCCGCGCCGAAGGCGGCGCCGAAATCGCCGTCGGTGGGAATATCGACCGGCACCTGCAGTGCCGTGGCGACAGCCTTCAGCCAGTAGCGCGAGCGCGAGCCGCCGCCGATCGCGGTCACCCGCGTCAGCGTCGTGCCGGCCTTTTTCAGCGCTTCGAGACTGTCGCGGAAGGCGAAGGCGACGCCTTCCAGCACAGCCTGCGTCAGCACCGCCCGGCTCGATTCATGCGCCAACCCGGTGAAGGAACCGCGGATGGCGGAATCATTGTGCGGCGTCCGCTCGCCGGAGAGATAGGGCAGGAAAGTGACACCCGTCGGCGCCTTGAGCGTGTCGCCGAGTTCGCCGGTCAACTCGCGGGCGCTCTTTCCGGTGATTTCCGACAGCCAGTTGAGCGAATCGGTGGCCGACAGGATGACACCCATCTGGTGCCAGGTGGCGGGCAACGCATGGCAGAACGTATGCACCGCGCTTTCCGGGTTGGGCAGGTAGGAGGCGTTCGCCGCAAACAGCACGCCCGACGTGCCGAGCGACACGAAGGCGTTGCCGGCGCCGACCGTGCCCATGCCGCAGGCGGAGGCCGCATTGTCGCCGGCACCGCCGGCAATCGGAATGCCCGCCGCGATGCCCCATTTCGATGCGAGTTCGCTGCGCAAGGCACCGGCTTTCGCCGTACCTTCGACCAGCGACGGCATGTGCTTCTCGTCGAGCGATGTCGCCGCCAGCAATTCGGACGCCCAGCCTCGCTTGCCGACATCGAGCCAGGAGGTGCCGGCGGAGTCCGACATTTCCGAAATATGCTCGCCGGTCAGCCAGAGCCGCAGGTAATCCTTGGGAAGGAGCACCTTGGCGACGGCGGCAAAAACCTTGGCTTCGTGTTCCTTCACCCAGGTGAGCTTCGGCGCTGTGAAGCCCGGGAAAACGATGTTGCCGGTGAGCTTGCGGAAGCGCGGCTCGGCATCGAGCGCGGCCGCCTCGACATGGCTGCGCGTGTCGTTCCACAAGATGCAGGGGCGCAGCACCTTGTCCGAGGCATCGAGCAGGGTGGCGCCATGCATCTGGCCGGAAAGGCCGATGCCCTTGACCGCGGCCAGCTCCTTCGGGTGTGAAGCCTTGAGTTCGGAAATCGCCGTCTCGCAAGCCGCTACCCAATGCGCCGGATCCTGCTCGGACCAGCCGGGATGCGGCCGTGAAACATCGAGCGAACCATGGCCGGAGCCGATGACGTTCTGGCCGTCGTCGATCAGCAGCGCCTTGACGCCCGAAGTGCCCAGGTCGAGGCCGAGATACATGATTTCCTCCCATTACCATTAATTTTTTCGGATCTCGAAAAAATCTGGCTCGGCCAGTTTTTAGGGCAAGATCCGCTTCGGGTCAATTCTCTGACAAATCGGATGCGCGCCGCGAGAACAGCGCCGACAACGGGCTGTCGGGACGGGCCAGCTGACGCTCGGCCGTCAACACCCGCGCAAGCGCCGTATCGCCGGCGCGCAACGCGGCCTCGATCAGCGTCAGGTCGATCACGTCGCGCTGCGCATGGCTGCCGCCGAAGCGATGCGCGATCGAGCGGATCGGCCGGATCAGGCGCGCGGCCTCGTCGTAATCGCCTTCGCCAAAGGCCCTGATCGCAAGCGCCAGCGGGTAGCCGACGTCGCGCGTGAACGCGGCATTGTCGTCACCGCCGACCATCGCCTCGCGCTGCGCCTCGATCAGCGTTTTCGCCGGCGCCTCCAGTCCGGCGCCGACAAAGGCCATCATCGCATGGGCGTCGTTGAAGGCATAATTGCCGTCGGAGGCTTTCGGAATCCAGTTGGCGGCAAGCGCTGCCCAGCGGTCGCCGACATCGACGCCGCCGAGGTGGAGGCGCCACAGGATCGCGGAGGCATCGACCATGTTGAGGGCCAATGTCGAGCGTGCTCCGTAGATCGGCCCGTCATAGAGCTTGAGCACCTCGCCGGTTTCGCCGAGATCGTAATGGAACAGCGCCAGGTGCCACCAATTGTGGATCTGGAGAAAACTGTCCTTCGTCCACGCGTCCGGGTTGGCGCGCATCCAGGCGATGCCGTCTGTTTGCCGGCTTTGCATTTCCATGACATGCGCGACGGCATGTTGCGCCCAGCCGTCGCGGGGCTCGATCTCGACAGCCTGCCTGCCGAAGGATTCGGCACGGGCATAGTCGCCCATTTCCTCCAGCCCGAAGGCCTGCATGCCGAGAATGGCGTGGTAGCCCGGCATGTCCTTCTGCCAGGCCGGCAGCGCACGGCCGATGCGGTCGCGCAGCATGCGCGCGTTGCCGGTGAAGAAATCGATCTGATGCCCGACCTGCAACGCCAACGCATCGCGCGGACCGTCGATCGCGATATCCTCGAGGATGCGGGCGGCCTCAAGCCACCGCCCCTCGGCGAGATGGCCGAGCGCCGCCACATGCGCCGCCTCGCGCGGGGTGGCGGCAAGCGGCAGCGCCGCCTGGTGGCTCGACCTTGCGACCGCCATTGCATCCCGCTCGGTGGCAAGCCCGAACAGATAGCCCTTGAAGACATGCGCCATGACGAAGGCCGGGGCGTCGGCAATGGCACGGTCGATCGATCCGACCGGATCGCCGATGAAGCATTGCAGCTCGTGCACGGCACGGGCGTAGGACGAGTATCCGGCCTCGGTCGCGCCGCAATAGGTGAGGCCGAATGCGTCCTTCACCGCGATGTCGCGTCCTTCTATGCTACTCGCCTGGTCGAACCGGCACGATCCTAGAACATCGGTCGTCGGCCCGCCAACCTTCAAGGGCAAGGCTTCGATTGGTCTGACTTGGTCTCAACTTCCCGAGCGCATCGCCACCGTGGCGATGCCCGCACCGACCAGCAATGTGCCGCCGGTGCCGTTGAAGATGCGGATCGCCTTCGGGTTGCGCACGATCGCGCGGGCCCTGGATGCGATCAGCGCATAGCCGAAGGCGTTGGCGAAGGCCAAAGTCAGGAAGGTCGTCTCGAAGATCAGCATCTGCGTCCAGAAGTCGGCGTGTCGGTCGAGGAACTGCGGCAGGAAGGCGACGAAGAAAGTGATGCTCTTCGGGTTGAGGGCCGTCACCAGCCAGGCATGCGCCATCATCCTTGCCGCCGACACCGCGTCGGTTCGCGGCTCGGCTTTCAGCGCGCCGCCGGCGCGGAACAGTTTTATGCCGAGATAGATCAGGTAGCCGGCGCCGATCACCTTGAGCACGGCGAACACCGTGGCCGAAGCCGCGAGCAGCGCGCCGATGCCGAGCATCGACAGCGTCATGGCGGTGAAGTCGCCCAGCGCGACGCCCACGGCCATCGGCAGCGCCGTGCGCCAGCCCTGTCCCAGCGCGTAGGAGACGACCAGCAGGATCGTCGGGCCCGGAATGACGAGAAGGATGGAAGAGGCGGCGGCAAAGGCAGCCCAGTTTTCGAAGGACATTTCCCTGCTCCTTGAGCGCAAAGAACAGGATAAATCCTGGGGTCGGCGAGAATGTAAAGGGCCGTTGGAAAAATCTTCAGCGCCCGGGCCGCAGGCCGCCGGCCGGTACGACGATCCGTTAGGGTTAAGCCGGAGTCCGGCGCTTTCACGCTTTTTCAACCATGAATGGCGAAAATGCCTGCGATCCGGCCGGACCGTGCTTCCGCCGGCAGCGTAGGGTTTGGTGTATGCGCGAGTTGCCGCAAAGTCTGACGCCGCCTTCCAACGGCGCCGCAATCGATACCGAAATTCAGCTCTCCCGCCGCGCCCTGCTTTCCGGCGCCGGCGCCATGGCGCTGCTCAGCATGGCCGGCTGCAGCACCACAGACACGCTCGACCTGCCGCAAATGCAGCTCGACAACACCGTCACCGGTTCGGTTCCTCCCATGCGCCCGGCGATCAGCGTCGACAAGAACATCACCGGTCCCGACGTGATGTATGCCTCGCTCACCGATGGCGGCTTCCAAGTGCCGAAGGTGCCCTGGCAGAAGGTCAAGCCGCAGTTCCGCCGCCAGATCGTCGTCGACAAGACCGGCGAAGCACCCGGCACCATCGTCGTCCATCTGCAGGAGCGCATGCTCTATCTGGTCCAGCCGGGCGGCGACGCCATCCGCTACGGCGTCGGCATCGGCAAGGACGGCTTCCGCTGGTCGGGCCGCGCCAACATCCAGTACGGCCGCGAATGGCCGGCGTGGACTCCGCCGCCGGAAATGATCCAGCGCAAGCCGGAACTGGTGAAATGGCAGAGCGGCCAGCCCGGCGGCCTTACCAATCCGCTCGGCGCCCGCGCGCTCTACATCTACCAGAACGGCAAGGACACCGGTTACCGCATCCACGGCTCGCCCGAATGGTGGAGCATCGGCCAGGCGATGTCGTCGGGCTGCGTGCGCCTGATCAACCAGGACATCATCGACCTCTACAGCCGCGTTTCCAAGAAGAACCCGGTGGTCGTCGTCTGATCTTCTCCTCCATCTCACTCCCCCGTTGCGCGACGCCGCAAGACGGGCGAAGGTGTTTTGAAAACCTTCGCCCCGGGAGAACAAGACTATGGCTGGAACCTTCGTCATCGCGCAGGGCGGCGGCCCGACCGCCGTCATCAACCAGACGGTCGTCGGCGCCACTTTGGAGATCCGCAAGCGGCATCCCGGCGCCAAGGTGCTAGGCTCGATCCATGGCGTGCGCGGCATCCGCGATGGCAACTATGTCGATCTCTCCGCCATCCCTGAAGACCGGCTGCGGCTGATTGCCGGCACGCCGAGCGCCGCCCTTGGCTCGACCCGCGACAAGCCGGACGCCGCCTATTGCGAGGTCATCCTCAACGGCCTGAAAAAGGCCGGCGCCGACGCCTTCATCTATATCGGCGGCAACGACACATCGGGCACGCAGCAGATCCTGACTGACGCCGCCGGCGGCTCGATCGCCTTCGTGCATGCGCCGAAGACCATCGACAACGACCTCGAGGAGAACGACCACACGCCGGGCTTCATCTCGGCCGCCGAATTCGTCGCGGGTGCCTTCCTCTCGGTCGATCTCGATTTCCGCGCGCTGCCCGGTATCTATGTCGGCATCGTCATGGGCCGGCATGCCGGCTTCCTCACCGCCGCCGCGGCCGCCTGGCAGCTTGATCCCGACAGCGGCCCGCATCTGGTCTATGTGCCGGAGCGGGCCTTCTCGGCCGAGCGTTTCATCGACGATGTGCGCTCCACGCTCGATCGTCACAAGCGCTGCATCGTCGCCGTCTCCGAAGGCGTCGGCACCGCCGACGGCAAGGCGCTGGTCGAAAGCCTGGTGCCGCCGGAAAAGCTAGAACGCGACCAGCACGGCAACGTCAAATTGTCCGGCAGCGACCTGCCGGCGGCGCTGGAACGAGCTTTGGCCGATGGCCTGCCGGGCAAGCGTGCGCGGGTCGACGCATTGGGCTATATGCCGCGCGGCTATGTCGGCGCGATCAGCGCCGTCGATGCCAAGGAAGCCTTCGATGCCGGCGCCTTCGCGGTAGGCGTCGCCGGGGAAGGCGGCGGCTCGGTCGCGCTGCAATATGACGGGTCGAGGACAGTGCTGAAGAAGGTGCCGCTGAAGGCGGTGGCCGGCAAGACGCGCCATATGCCGGACGATTTCATGAAGCCGGACGTCAACCAGCTTTCAGAAGCCGGCATGGCCTATCTCAAGCGGCTGGTGCCGGAAAAATACAAGGTCGGGAAGCCGTTCGTCTGATGGGCGACGGTCGGATGACCGCGCTCGTGGTGGGTGACTGGTTCGGCAAGGCCATTGTCGATGCCAGCACGACGATGCTGACCGAGCCGTTCGTGCATGATTTCGTGCGCGCCAACATGTGGCATTTGAAGGGCGGCGATGCCGACCTCCTGGTCGATACCGGCATGGGCATCCGTCCGCTGGCGCCCGAGATCGACACGCCCGCCGGCAAGCCGCTCATCGTCGTCGCCACCCACATCCATCTCGACCATGTCGGCTCGCTGCATGAATTCCCGCTGCGCATGGGGCCGAAGATGAGCGCACCGCAGTTCGACGGCATGGAGGATGCCGTCACCTACGCCTACATGTTCCACAATCTCGACGGCGCCGTGTCGAAACTGCCGGCGCCGGACTGGAAGGCGGCTGACTACCGCATTCCTTCCGCGCCGCTGACCCGTGCGCTCGACGAAGGCGATGTCGTCGATCTCGGCGACAGGAGATTCCGCGTGCTGCATCTGCCCGGCCACTCGCCGGATTCGATCGCGCTTTTCGACGAGGCCGACGGCCTCTTCTTCGCCGGCGACGCCATCTATGACGGCATGCTGATCGACGACCTGCCGGATTCCGACCGCACGGCCTATTGCCGCACCATGCAGCGCCTGCTCGACCTGCCGATCCGCATCGGCCACGGCGGCCACGGCCCGAGTTTCGACGGCGCGCGCATGCGCGAGATCGCCTCGGCCTATCTGCGCCGAAGGGAGCGGTTCGTAAGCGCTCGCTGAATTAAATCTTCGTAAGGTTACTTGAAAACCCTAAATCGGGCCAATCCGCGCACTAGATGCTGGATAGTCGATCCGGCCGGCTGTCCTGCATGGCGAGACAGGCAATCCCGGCCCTCGACACGCCGACGGGAGTTTCCTTTGAGAACCACCCGCAGCGCCGGATCAACTCTCGCCCGGACAGAACGACCATGTCACCCACGAGCATTCTTCGCAGACATCGCGTCGCCGCCCTGCTGGGCGCCGCGCTGATCATTTCGCCTGTAATCGTCTCCTTCGCCCAGAGCAATTCCGGCCTCAGCACCGTGGCCGCGACGACCCAGACACCCGTCGCCGGCATTACGGCCCCGAACGGCTCGTTTGCGCCGGTCATTGCGGTCACCAAGCCCGCTGTCGTCACCGTCACTTCGGTCATGAAGGCACAACCTGAAGCGGGCAACGAGGGTTCGCCTCTCGGTGGGAATGCGCCTTTCGACCAGTTTTTCCAGCAGTTTTTCGGCGATCAGGGCATGCCTATGCCGAAGACGCCGCCGCAGCAGCAGGGACAACGCGCCGAAGCGCTCGGCTCGGGCTTCATCGTCGGCGCGGATGGCACCATCGTCACCAACAACCACGTCATCGACGGCGCAAGCTCGATCAAGGTGACGCTTGACGACGGCACCGAACTTCCTGCCAAGCTCGTCGGTCACGACGCCAAGAACGATCTCGCGGTGCTCAAGATCAAGGCCGACAAGCCGCTGCCGACCGTCAAATGGGGCGATTCCAACAAGCTGATGACCGGCGACCAGGTGCTGGCGATCGGCAACCCGTTCGGCATCGGCACCACCGTCACCGCCGGCATCGTCTCGGCGCGCGGACGCGACCTGCACAGCGGGCCGTTCGACGACTTCATCCAGATCGACGCGCCGATCAACCACGGCAATTCCGGCGGTCCGTTGGTCGACGTGAACGGCAATGTCATCGGCATCAACACGGCCATCTATTCGCCCAATGGCGGCAGCGTCGGCGTCGGCTTTGCCATCCCGTCGGATCAGGCTCAGAAGGTCGTCGCCAAGCTGATGAAGGGCGGCGACATCGAATATGGCTATCTTGGCGTGCAGATCCAGCCGGTCACGCAGGATGTCGCCAGCGCCATCGGTCTCGATCACCCTGCCGGAGCCTTGGTTTCGTCAGTCACGCAGGGCTCGCCGGCGGCCAAGGCAGGCATTGAGGTCGGCGATGTGATCACAGGCTTTGGCGGCCAGCAGATCAAGGATCCGAAGGACCTGTCGCGCGCCGTCGCCGACGTGTCGCCAGGCGTCAAGGAGACGCTCGATGTCTGGCGCAAGGGCAAGGCGATGCAGATTTCCGCCGATGTCGGCCGCAACAGCGAAGACCAAAAGACCGCCTCGAACGGCAATGACGGCGCCAACCCGTCGGCCGACAAGGGCCTGCGCGTGCCCTCGCTCGGTCTCGGCCTGACCGACCTCACGCCCGACATCCGCAACCAGCTCAGTCTCTCCCAGAACCAGCGCGGCGCCGTGGTCGAGCAGGTCAATCCGGACAAGGCGGCTTCGACCGCCGGCATCCAGCCTGGTGATCTCATCGTCGGCGTCGATCAGACGCCGGTGAAGACCGCCAGACAAGCCAACCAGGCGATCGCCGAGGCCGGCAAGTCCGGCAAGAAGTCGGTGCTCCTGCTGATCGATCGCGGTGATGCGCAGATCTTCGTCGCCGTGCCCTTCGCCGCCGGCTGAAAAAGCTTCGATAGGGCCTGCCGGCGTCTCCGGCGGGCTCTGTCGTCAAGATTTCTGTTGCCCCTCGGGGCGTCTTCGAGAACACTCGGTGCGCTCGACCAACCCGGCGTAAGGGATGTCTCGATGGTAACGCGTGGTTTCTTTTCCGGACGGCGTCCTCCTTCCGACACCGACGCGCGCATCCCACCCGGCCAATATCTGGAACAGGGTTTCCCGGTTCTCTCGGCAGGCCCGACGCCGCGCGTGCGCACAGAGGATTGGTCCTTCACGCTCAAGCAGGGGCCAAAGCCGCTCAAGAAATGGAACTGGGCCGAATTCAACGCCCTGCCGCAAAGCAAGATGATGCGCGACATCCATTGCGTGACGGCCTGGACCAAGTTCAACACGCCCTGGCAAGGCGTGATGATCGACGACATCCTCGCCGACGCCGGCATCGATCCGCCGACGGCCCATACGCTGGCGCTGTCCTTCGACGGCTATTCCACCAATGTGCCGACCGAGGACCTGATCACCGGCAAGGCGATGGTGGCCTTGCTTTATGAAGGCAAGCCGATCACCGCCGACCATGGCGGGCCGGCGCGGCTCCTGGTGCCGCATCTCTATTTCTGGAAGTCGGCCAAATGGGTGAACGGGCTGCAGTTCACCGAGCGCGACGAGCCGGGCTTCTGGGAGCTGCGCGGCTATCACATGTATGGCGACCCCTGGCGCGAGCAGCGCTATTCGAGCGATCCTTAAGGGGCAATCCATGAGTA
The DNA here is from genome assembly GCF_033977145.1 of Mesorhizobium montanum. NCBI lineage: Bacteria > Pseudomonadati > Pseudomonadota > Alphaproteobacteria > Hyphomicrobiales > Phyllobacteriaceae > Mesorhizobium > Mesorhizobium montanum. The sequence goes on from NZ_JAVIJF010000016.1 coordinate 165,455, forward strand.
GCGATCGATGAGCGCCGAGCCGTCGCCGCAATCGCCGTGGCAGGCAGCCACGATCACCCGCATCGAAAAACGCACGCCGCGCGTCACCAGCTTCTGGTTCCAGCCGTCGCGGCCGTTCACCCATCTGGCGGGGCAGCATGTGGATATCAGGCTGACGGCGCCGGACGGCTATCAGGCGCGCCGTTCCTATTCCATCGCCTCGGCGCCGGAAGCCGGCGCCGCCGTCGAGCTGGCGATCGAGCGGCTCGATGACGGCGAGGTCTCGCCCTTCTTCCACGACGTGGCGGCCGTCGGCGACGAGATCGAGCTGCGCGGGCCGCTGGGCGGCCATTTCATCTGGGAGGACAGCGACGGTGGCCCGATCCTTCTGGTGGGCGGCGGCTCCGGCGTCGTGCCGCTGATGGCGATGCTGCGCCATCGCACGCTGCGCAACGCGGCGGTGCCCGTTGCGTTGGTGTTTTCGGCCCGGGTCTGGGACGAGGTGATCTTCCGCGACGAGCTTATCGGCCTCGACGACCGGCTCGACGGGTTCAGCCTGGTGCTCACTCTGACCCGCGAACCCGCCAGGCGGCCGTCCGACTATTCCCGGCGCGTCGACCCTCGGATGATGATGCAGGCCATCGAGCGCCTGCCGAAAGCGCCCAGGCTGGCCTATGTCTGCGGCTCGAATGCGTTCGCGTCGGCGGCTGCCCAGGCGCTGATCGACGCCGATGTCCCGGCGGAAATCATCCGCACCGAACGCTACGGGGTTTGAATGGACGCTGCCCTCGGCCCCGTCTGTAGGGTCAGTCTCAAGGCGAAGCACGTCGGTCCAGCGAACGGGTGCCAGGGATCAATTCTTTTCGTCGCTGACGATAGGTGGCAGCTCGGGTGGTTTCGAGCGTTGAAATTCGATCCGTAAGGTAATACCTTGTTTGTATCTGGTATTACCGAGGAGCGAAGATGGCCACCACTGTTACGGCAAAAGGACAAGTGACCATTCCGAAACCGGTCCGCGATCTACTGGGCATCGTCCCGGGAAGCAGGGTCGATTTTCGGCGTGCCGCCGACGGAAGCGTAGTGCTGGCCCGTGTTGACAGAAAGCAGCCGGTGAGCCGCTTCGCCAAGTTGCGCGGCCATGCCGGCGAGGGGCTCACCACCGACGCGATCATGGCGCTGACGCGTGGCGAAGCGTGACGCTCGTCGACACCAACGTTCTGCTCGACCTTGTTACGGACGACCCGAACTGGGCAGATTGGTCGGTTGGCCAGCTTGAGGCAGCGAGTCTCAATGGGCAATTGTTAATCAATGACGCGGTCTACGCCGAGCTTGCCGTCCGCTACGCTCGCATCGAGGATCTTGACGCATTTCTTGACGCGGCCGGCCTTGAGATGGCGCCCATGCCAAGGGCAGCTCTTTTCCTTGCCGGAAAGGTATTTACACAGTACCGCCGGTCAGGAGGGCACAAGACCGGCGTGTTGCCTGACTTCTTCATCGGTGCCCATGCCGCGGTCGGCCGCCTTCCGCTTCTGACCCGCGATGCAGGTCGATACCGAACCTATTTCCCCTCCTTGAAGCTGATCACTCCAGACTCCTGAACGGCTGCGGGTTGTCCGTCGAAGCCGTCATCGGCGCCGGCGTCCCGGCGGAAATCATCCGCACCGAGCGCTACGGGGCTTGATCGAGCGCTATTTCATTCGGCCGGAGAAAAAGTGGCCGAAACGAGCTGGAAAGGCAGCGCGCCATAGGTAGCGACGGTCCGCTCATTGTCCCAGTTGCGGAACTGCCGAGACGGCCGCGCCTCCAGCACCAGGGCCTGCTCTGCTTTGCCGAGCCTTACCTTGCCGCGAAAGCGCAGCATCCTCTCGCCGCCGGCGCGGCTCAAGACCATGGAGCGCAGCCGCGCGACATGCCTGTCGCCCGAATTGATCTCCATCTCGATGCGCCGCCGCACCGGTGGCACGGCGATGCGCACGATGACGTCCATCATCATCTGTCCGGTGCCACCTTGCGGACCGGCTATTGCCTGCGAAAGCGTAGGTGGCGATGAAACGGGAATGGCCTTTGCGGCAACCGCCTTGCCGCGCCACACGATGTCCGGCTCCGTCTGCTTCAGCCGGCCTTTCTTGCGCTGCAGGCGCAGTTGCTTGGCAAATCCCCGCGACAGCCAGGTCAGCGCGCCGAAATCGGTGCGCGGCTTGGCTTGCAGAACAGACGACAGGCGCGCCGCGCCGCGCCGGTCGGCCATGTCCACCACCTTGGCCAGGACGGCTTCCGGCACAGCGATGCCGATCTCCAGCGCAAGGTAGGAAAGCGCCACCGCCGCGGCGACGGCGAGACCGCGCCTGGCGATGACATCGAGGAATATGCTCCAGTCGACATTGCCGTCCGGCGCGGCCTTGCCGTCGCCTTGGATGGCCACGGTGCAATCGACCAGCCAGTCGCTATGCGTATGTGCGTCGAGGCCGCCATGCGCGATGGCTAGAGCGATGCGGTCGGCCGGCGAGGGCACCACCACGCCGACGCCGCTGAATTCGGCGGCGGTCGCGCGGCGCCAGATCGCCAGATCGTCTTCGGCGCTCTGCTGCGAGCCGTCATAGGCAAGCTGATGGAGGTCGATGTCGCCGTAATTGCCCTTGAAGAAATTCATCGAGCGCAGCGACGCCAGCCGTGTGCGCAGATATTGCGGGGAAACGCCGGTGGCGATCTGCCAGTCGCGGTCGCGCAACACGTCGAAAGCCGGCTGCATATCCCGCGGCCGCACCAGAATATCGATGTCATGCGCCACGCGCCCGCGTTGCGCGGCGGCATCGAGCGCGATGCGGCTGGCGCCCTTGATCAGCATCACCATGCAGCCGGTATCGACCATTGCCTTCAAGGCGGGCTCGGCCTCGCGCATGGCCATGCGCGACTTGGTCCACAGCATCTTCTGCAGGCCGACAAGGCGCGGATAGGCGGCGTGGCCGGTAAGCTTGCGTCCGAACCTGTCGGAAATCGCGGTAAGCAGCCGGTGTTCCCGAAAGGAGACATGATCGATGTCGTTCTGGTCCAGCCAGCCTGCGGCGCAAAGGCGTGCCGCCTCTTCGTCGGGCAGAAGTGCTGCCTTGAGCAACTGGTCGAGCGACCCGGTCGGCCAGGACCAGCCATAGTCGGGAAAACGCCTGCCGATGCGACGGATATTCATCATCAGCTTGAGCTGGCTTTGCTTTGCGCCCGTCGCAGCATGGCCAGGCGTGCCACTTCCAGGTAACCGCGGTCGCGTGCCATGTCGCGCCCATAGGACAGGCTTCCTGGCCTGATGCGCCGCAGCGCCAGGACCTCGCCGATCATGTCGAGGACAAAGCCGGCTTCGCGACCCCGCGCGATCCAGTCGATCATCTCGCCGCGGCCGCCTGGCGGATCGACCATCGGGCCGATGCTCCCAGCGGCCTCCCGGCGGATCAGCATCGTCGAGCGCGACCAGCCAGGCGTTGCGGTCGGAGCCATCGCGCCGGGCTCTCCGTCGCGGAAACTGCGTATATGGGTGAAGACCCCGGATGTTGCGGGAAGCCGGTCGAGATGGGCAAGCTGCGCCGCGATCTTTCCGGGCAGCCAAAGATCGTCGGCATCGAGCGTGGCAATGAAGGGCGTCGACAGCGCGGTGATGCCGCGGGTGGTCGCGCTGCCCGGCCCGGCATTGTCCTGGCGCAAAAGCCTTAGCGGCAAGTCGATGCCGCCGATCGCGGCGGCAAGGTCGTCGGTCGAGCCGTCATCGACCACCACGACCAGTTCGGGCCGCTGCGTCTGCGCCGCCACCGATCGCAGTGTCTCGGCGATCGTGGCGCTGGCATTGTAGGCCGGAATGACGACCCCGTATGTGCTCATCACATGAACCGCCAGTCCGCGAGTTTCTTCAGTTCGAAAATGCCTTCGATCGGCTTGAGCGACGGGTTGGCCCTGCGGCGCTTCATCGATTTGTAGATGGCGCGCATGAACTCGCGCGACTGGACATCCTCCTGCCTTGTCATGTTGCCGGCATGCCGCCGATAATAAAGCGCCAGCGTGTCCGCAAGCATGTAGCGGGGGTCGACCTCGAAGCTGCGCAGCAGGAAGTCCGTATCCTCGGCCTGGATGAAGTCCTCATCGAAACCACCGACCCGGTCGACCAAACGCCGCGAGAAGATCGCGGCCGAGAGATGAATGCCGCGGACGGTGATGCTGTTGCTGCCGGGGGCTGGCTCCAGGGTCTCGTCGTCGATCCTGTCGACAAGCATCATCCTGGAATAGGTGAGATCGAGAGATGGATTCTTCCGGAAGAGGTCCAGATCCGCCTCGAAGCGCCCGGCTGGCGAGATGTCGTCAGAGTCGAGAAAGGACACCAGTTCCGTCTCCGGCTTGAGCTGCCCGAGCCCGCTGTTGCGCGCCCGGGTCACACCCATGTTCTCCTGCTGACATAACCGGATACAAGGTGCTTCGCCCATCATCGCGCGTACGGCTTCGGCCGAACCGTCGGTCGAGCCGTCGTCGATCACGATGATATCGAGATCCGCGGCACTGCGTTGCCGAAGCAGCGAGCGCAGCGCCGCGCCGACAAAGGCCTCGCGATTGTACACGGGCATGATGACGCTCAGCAGCATCCGCGACCCCCAAATCCACCCAAGCCGATGCCATTGTGCCCGGCATTCACATCATTCGCCACTCCGGCCGGCTCTTCAGCTCGAAAATACCCAGCACCGCGCGCAGCGATGGATCCGCCTGGCGGCGCCGCATCGATTTATGGATTGCCCTTAAATGACTGTGGACCCTGCCGGCATGTTCCTTGGTCATATTGTCGGCATGGCGCCGGTAATAGACCGCGACGCTGTCCAGCAGCTCATAGGTCGGACCGCTCTCGAACACGCGCAGCAGATAGTCCGTGTCCTCTGCCTGCTCGAACTCCTCGTCGAAATAACCCATGCGTTCGACGAGCGCCCGGCTGAACAGGGCGGTCGTCAACGAGATTCCTCGAAGCGTCATGACACGGCTGTCGGGTGTCGGCTCCAGCCTCTCATCGTCGATCCGGTCCGCCACGATCATCAGCGAATAGGCGAGCTCGAGGCCAGGGTCGGCCTCGAAGCAGGCAAGATCGGCCTTGAAGCGCCCTGCGAGTGAAATATCGTCGGAATCGAGGAAGGACACGAAGCCGGCATCCGCCGGCAATTGCCGCAGCCCCGCATTGCGCGCCTTGGCGACGCCCAGATTGCGCTTCTGGAACAAACGGATGCAAGGGTTCTCGTCCATCATCGAGCGTATCGCTTCGGCGGAGCCGTCGCTCGAGCCGTCATCGATGACGATGATGTCGAGATCGGCGGCGTCTCGCTGCCTGGCCAGCGAACGCAACGCTGAAACGACATAGCGCTCACGGTTGTAGACGGGCACGATCACGCTCAGTTTCATCAGGTCCCCGTGCGAGGAAATCCGCAATTGTGCCGGCGATTTCCTCGGGGCGCGTCCCCAGGGAAAGCCGGTAGCACGGCAGCAGCCGGGTGAGATCGCTGAAGAACCGAAAACCGCTTTCCCGCTCGCCAGGCATCTGCGCGATGCCTGAGGGCGCCAAAGCGATGACGGCGTCCCTGCGCGACATCGGCGTGACCGAACTCGTCTCGCCGCTACCGATATGTGGCACCATCAACGAAAAAATGTCCAGAGTTGCAGGTATTGGCTGCGTTGCGATCTCGCTAATGTGAAAGACGTGCTTGCCTTGCCAGTTGAGCGGCCGGCCGGCGCCCAGTGGCTCTTTCAGGCCAAGCCGCGCGAACCCCTTGGGATCCTGCTTCAATGTCGAGAACAGCGGCTGCGCCCTCACGCCGTTCTTGAGATCAATCAGCACATAGTCGTCGCCGACGCTGTCCAGGCCATTGAGCAGGCCGGCAACGACCGTGCCCGATTTTCCCGCACCCCCGGCGCCGGCCAGCAACACACCCTTGCCGTCGAGACCAAGCGTGCCGGCATGGGCAAGCCGCATGCCCCGTGCGGCGTATTCCCAGTGCAGGAAGGGGCGCAGCGGCGCCCCTTGCTCCCAGGGCGGAAACGCGTCGGACGACCGCATCAGCTGGACACCGACACTCCGGTCAGGGTCGTAGATCTGCCAGAAGTCCAGATCGTGGAAATGATGGCCGCGCAGCCCTGCTTCGGCGAGTTTCTGGGCGAAGCCGTGTTCGGTGAAATGCGCATCGCCCCAGCTTGCCGGCACCGGCATGTCGCCGACACCCGGGTGGCCGATGAAAATGCGGCATTGACGGGAATCCTGCGGATTGTCGCTGGCCTCGATGAAGGCTTGGCCAAGGGCATCGGCGAGCGCGCCGGGATCGAGATGCGCGATCAGTTCCAGCCCGGGCAGGCGGACGGTTCGCTGAACCGGAAACTGCCCGGCCGCGCTGTCGGCGGCGGCGATGAGAAAGCGGGCGTAGTCCGGCAAAGTCTCGAGCGTCACGCGTGGCATGGTTTATTCCAGCCTTCACCCGTCTCGGATCGTTCAGGAAACCTGCTTGACCGCCGGCCAGCCGAGTGGCTCCTCGACCTCGTGGATCGGGTCGACGGTGATGAGGTCGGCAAGATCATCATGGACGCTGACATTGAGCGGCTCGCTTGCCGCCGCCAGCGCCGCCGGCAAATCGTCGGACGATGGCCGCGGCGTTGCGTTGGACGGCGCCAAAAGCCCAAACTCGACCAGCTGCGCAATGAATGTCTCGATCGCGGCGGCGTCGATCGTGGCGGCGCCTGCGGACGATCGGACCAGCGCCTCGATGCCGACACCCGAGGCCAGTGCCTGCCACACCTTGCTGCCGGAATCGGAGAAGCCGAAATACTTGCCGTTGGAGAGGTCGAGCACGACGGCTTCGCCGTCGAAAGATTCAAAAACAATGTCCTTGCTCGCAACGGCGTAGACGTCGGAAAGAGGCATGTTCTTGACCCCGCTCTGCAATTCCAGCCGGCTAGCGCGCCGGCCGCATCATTGCCTGACCCCTCGACAACGCCTGTAAACACTCGGCTCTTGCTTGGCAAGGCAAGGCGGGTTGGGATCATATCTACCGTTTTAGGATTGTTCTCGCGGTTCAGGCCTCAATGTCCAGCGCCGGCGATGGCTTCGCGCAGCCGACCAGGATGAAGCCGTCCTTAATCTCGTGGCTGAGTATGCCGCCGTCGTGATTCATCGCGACCTCGAGATCGCGTCCATGCGGCGCGACACGGGCGGCGTGCGAGGGGCGGCATCTGAGCGCTTGGCCTGCCGTCAGTCCGCTCCCGTGTCCTGGAGCCCAGCCGAATCGCTGGCTGGAAACGGGGCCACAATGGTTAACAGTATCGAAAAGTGACTATTAGGAGGTGCTAAAATCGAACCGAACGGTTCGTTTCTGTTGACGGTGCGTGCAGGACATTGTGAACGTTGGTGGCCCGATACAATCGGTGAGCCAAGCGGCGAATTTGCTAACTAGTTGAATTTGCCAATAAAAAACATGATAATAGGCATGCTTATGACAATTTCAAGATGTCCTTTCATGGTCCAGCCGGAAAAATTTCGTGATTGGAATCCGGCACTCGGCTCACCCAGATCAGCGCTGTCCGAACGACGCGATTTCATTCCCAAGACACGCCGCTAGACGGACTGAATAAAGATACTGGAGTAGCAAAAATGAAAAAGATTATTCTCACTGCCGCGGCCCTTCTGGCGATTTCCGACAGCGCCTTCGCTGGCAGCGACAATTATGGTTCGCAGGCAGCCAATCCGCCGGCCGTCGACTCTTCCCACACGGCCTCGGTCAATAAGTCCGAACCGGTCGCCCAGAAGCCTGTCACCACAGGCGCTGACCATAACCTTTTCGGCAACAACTAACAGCCGACCTTGAACCGGCGGCGGGTTTGCCCGCCGCCTCGGTCGGATCAAGACATTCAGGAGTACCAAAATGAACAAGGTCATTCTCGCCGCCGTTGCCCTTCTCGCCGTTTCCGGCAGCGCCTTCGCTGGCAGCGACAATTATGGTTCGCAGGCTGCCAATCCGCCGGCGGTCGACGCTTCCTATACGGCGTCGGTCCGCAAGTCGGAGCCGGCCACTCAGAAGCCCGTGACCACGGGCGCTGATCACAACCTCTTCGGCAACAACTAACTGCCGATCCCGGACCGGCGGCGGGCTCGCCCGCCGCTCGGTCGGTCAGAGCAATTCCAGGAAAAGCGTGTAACGGTTTTCCGTCCAGGAATTGCGTAAAAACAAAGAGATAGAGCGTCTCACCGTTTCCATGAAACGGCGAGACGCTCTGGAAATTCAGGAGTGCTAAAATTCAGGAGTGCTAAAATGAAGAAGATCATTCTTGCCACCGTGGCCCTTGTGGCCGTTTCCGGTGCCGCGTTCGCTGGCAGCGACAATTATGGCAACAGCGGCGTTAACCAGCCGGCGCCTGCCGTCGACACCACGCGTACCTCGTCGATCGGCACGGACTCGCCGGTCTACAAGCTGCTGAACTCGTCGCGCGACGTGCAGAAGTCGGCTCCTCAGGGCGCCGACCGCACTCACTTTGGCCACTGATTGCCAAGTCAGTTGGTAAAGTCAGTTGGCAAATAAAAAGTCAATTGGTTGAGTAAAAAAGGCAGGGCTCCGAACTCGGGTTAACGCGCTTTGGGGATTGCGGCTGATCTGATTCCATGGGGCTCTCATGATTCGGAGGCCCGCCATGACCACTGTCGCCCTTGAAGGATTCGAAAAGTCCCGCCTGAG